>CAXTKN010000233.1:0-3584 GCA_964244805.1 uncultured Aestuariivirga sp. | reverse complement strand
CTAAACGCCCGGTCAGCATGATATTTCAAGATCATAACGTGTTTGGGCATTTGAGTGTTTGGGATAATGTGGCCCTGGGCATTGCGCCATCTTTGAAACTTAACGCAGAGCAGAAATCGCAGGTCGATGCATCTCTCGCGCGCGTTGGCCTTGCGCAATATGCAAAACGCAAACCCGGCAATATTTCAGGCGGCGAACGTCAACGCGTGGCCTTGGCGCGGGTGTTGGTGCGCAAGCGCAAGATATTATTGCTCGACGAACCTTTTGCAGCGCTCGACCCCGGCCTGCGCCATGACATGCTTGATCTGGTTTCAGATTTGCGGCGAGAACACGCGCTGACCGTTTTGATGGTAACACACCAGCCTGAAGAGGCTTTGCGCGCGGCAGATGAAATTATATTTGTAGCCGAAGGAAAAGTGCGCGAACCTGTCGCGAGCAAAATGTTTTTCGATATGCATGATGACGGCGCTATTGATGCGTATTTAGGTAAGACGCGTTAGAGGCCTACCAGCCGCCGCCCCCGCCTCCTCCGCCACCTCCGCCGGACGAACCGCCCCCATCGGAACCCGATGACGAGCCTGGCGCCGAAGCGGATGATGAAATCGTTGAAGCCAAGCTATCACCAATGCCGCTGGTCATTCCACCATAACCACCGTTGTAGTTGTTAGATGTATACCAAGCACTAGTGTAACCCGCCGCTGCAGCCGCCGCGAGCACGGCTGCAAATTTCTTGTTCCAAGCATTCTCGCAATCCAACGCCATAGCATAGGGCAAATAACGCTCAAAAAGTTCTGGCGTTTTCTCTGGTGGGTTCAGAGCATCCAAGCGTTTTTCTTCGGCTGTCGTTAAGTAAAGCCTGAAGCCTTCGATAGCGTCTAAGGTTTTTCGTCCAGGCACTGTGGGCGCTGGCATAAGATAATAGAATAAGACATTCAGCAGCCCGATTGCCATTGTGGTGGCGGCAAATATTATAACAATTGGCGAAACTGTTTCTCCGGTTAGAATCAAAACTGGCAAGGCAAAGGCAGCACCAACAAATGGGATAAGAAATATCAAGCCAACCAGCGATCGCAATTTAGAGAAAAAACTTCCCCTACCCAAAATACCACTGATCACTAATCTACCTGCAATTAACACCACGGTTGAAAAAACACATGAAAAACCGCCGATGAAAGACCCTGTAATGCCCAATTGATCTGGCATTAAAAATGCTGAGATCAGCAAGCCAACGATAGAAATAATCGTGCCTATTGCAAACCAGCCATAATTATTTTTGAAAAGTTTTCCGTTGTAATCCTTTTCGAGACTGTGCTGGAGATCGTTGACCAATGCAGCAGTTTTTTGATGATTCACTTGGTCGAGATCGAAGGGAATATGCGGGATTAAGTTATGAAGTGATATCTCAGATTCTGATAACTTAACGCCTTGCTTGTTCAATCTCTCAATTGTGTATTTGCCACCGCTATTGGTGATCTTCAAACACTTCTTCACACCTAACCCAACTAACGCCGCAGCAACTGCTGTGTTGTCAAAACCTTGTTTCCAAACATAACGAACATCTGCGGGCCCAAATCCTTCAGGCGGATGAAACAATGGGATGATGGCACCCTTGGGTGGATCGCGGCCCACACGCAACCACGAGCTCAAGAAATATCCAGCCACAGCAAGCAACGTGAATCCCAAACCAAACAGGCCAGCATTATCTTGCAACCACCAAAACTGTTGTTGGCTTTGTGTCGGCGCAGCAACAACGCCTTTTTGCCAAGCGACCGCAATTGTTAAACCTTCATTCGGTCCCAGCGCTCGCGTGGTTTGGGCTGCAAACGTGTTGGAACTTGAATTTGTTATCTGCGCGTTCTTGGCTTTCGATCCAAGCGCTCCGGTATAGACATCGCTCTGCTTGATTGCGGCTTGTTTTGGCAGATGCACCACAATGCTTGCGTCTTGAATCACAAAATCCCAGCCATTGCCCGTCACGTTCCAATAGAGTTCGTCAAAATTGTCAAAGAACCCCAATTGCCGCGCCGTGTGATAGCGGATCACATATTCATGTGTTCCGCTTTGAATGAATGTGTCTTTATCGCCAATGCGAATGCGCTTTCCGCCGGAAATTGATTCAACAGTGTAAGGCTCAGAACGATCATCACGCGATACGCTTTTAACAGCAAACTCCACAGTCTGCTGAACACCATGCTTATCAGTGTAGCGCGTCGGGAAATCGCGGAAGATGCCGTGACGGATGCGGATGCCTTCCGAAGTAACGCTGATCGCTTCGGTCACATCCATCGAAGCATCTGCATTCACAGTTACATCACTATGAAACCTTACAATCTGCTCTTGCGCATGCGCCCACAGCGTCATGCTGATCAGACACAAGCATGCGGCGATCAGCCTCTTCATTAGCGTTGCTTGAAATCAACCGTGGGCACCGCACGCGCCGCCGCATCGCCGATATCGAAGAAATCTGCTTTGGTGAAACTAAAATTATTAGCAATCAGATTGCTCGGGAAGCTTTCAATTTTCGTATTATAGTTGCGCACCGTGCCATTGTAATATCGACGCGACAGCTGAATTTCATCTTCAATACCAGCAAGTTTTTCTTGCAAATCGCGGAAATTCGCATCAGCTTTGAGTTCAGGATAAGCCTCAGCAATTGCAAATAATTTGCCCATTGCCACACTCATAGCTTGGCCGGTTGCCGATTGATCAGCCACACTGCCACCCGCAATGCTCTTGGCGCGCAGTTCAGCAATATCGCGAAATAGCTTATCTTCGTGGCTTGCATAGCCCTTCACAGTTTCAATCAAGTTTGGAATGAGATCAGCCCGGCGGCGCAGCTGCACGTCAATCCCACTCCACCCTTCAGCCACCATATTCTTGTTTGAAACAAGTGAGTTGTAAACAGCGATCAGATAACCCACCACGACCACGATTAAGCCGAGTATAATGTAAACGATTGTCATGTGATTGCCCTCTTTGTGCCTCGACTCATTATAGCAGTGTTTTTTGAACTTGCATGGGGCATTTGACGGACGCAAACCAAGCGGCTCTAAGGGTTCAAATTGTTCGGAGATTCATATGACGGCGAAACATAAACATGCTTTCAAGGGCCCTGATGGCCAAGAGGACATGCCATATCTTCTAACCCCCGGCCCACTCACGACTTCGGCCACGGTAAAGCTTGCGCTGCTGGCAGATTGGGGCTCGCGCGATACAGAATTCAGACAAGTCGTGCGCGAAATCCGCGCTGAACTTTTGCGGCTCGCTGGCTGTGATAGCAGTTATGAATGTGTGATCATGCAAGGTTCAGGCACTTTTGCAATTGAAGCAGCACTCGGCTGCTTTGCGCCCTCAAAACGCTACAAAACATTGGTTGTGGCCAATGGCGCTTATGGCGAACGCGCAGCGCAAATTTTAGGACGCATCGGGCGTAATCATGTTTTGGTGAGCAAAAGCGATGTCACACAGCTCGCACCTTCGCATTTCACCGACAAGTTGGAAGAAGATCGCAACATCAGCCACGTGTGGTTGATCCATTGCGAAACCACATCTGGCATTGTAAACCCGCTGGGTGATTTGGCGCG
>CAXTKN010000232.1:0-3585 GCA_964244805.1 uncultured Aestuariivirga sp. | reverse complement strand
CGCACATTTTCTTGGATTTCAACGAACACTTCCATATCGTTGAAACGCTTCACAACCGCCTTGGTGATGGGCAAGTTGAGGTAAGAACAAATCGCATCTGCCAGGGGTTTGTTGCTGTTCCCTGAAACGATTTTCATCATGTGAGTCTTGCCCTTAGCCGTGCCAATCTGGGCGCTCTATAACAACGCTTGAGTGTTTGCGCAAATGTCACAATTATTATGTGGACAATGCGGTTAACGGAATTTCTCGATCAGCTTAAAAATGCCCTCGGCAGCACCTTGCGCTGCAAACCTGGCATTTTCTCCCCAACCCACATTGAGTGAGCCGTCGGGCACAGCATTATCCTGCTTTATATCGCCCAGATTCTTGCCAGCTGGTGTGGACACCAGCCATTGCAAATGCACCATTTGCTTGCCCGCAAGAGCTGGATCAACGGCAACGCGGCCTTGAATGCTCAATGCATCCTTGCGTGGTTTCGCCAAAACCTCCCAGCCTGCTTCCGTTAAAATTTTTCGCATAGCAGCAGTGAGTTCAGTGTTGCCCACTGCGTTGCCGCCGACCACAGGCAGCAGGGCGACGGCTTTGATCTGCACGCTGCCTGCTTTTGGAGCGGGTGCGGGCTGTTCATTTACTGGTTCCGGCGGCTGAGCCAGAGTTTCTAGCGGCGGCGGTTCAATAGGCTGAGTGGCCGATACTTGCGGGCCATTTAATGTTTCAAGATCAACATCATTTTCAGCACCAGGGCCGGCCTTCACATAGGCTTCCCAAGGCGGACGAACCAGCGCATCTTGCGAGGCTTCCAACGGCGAGTCTTTGGCAAGTGGCAAGTTCGAAGCGCAGCCCGCGAGAAAAGCCAGTGCAAATAAAATGAATCCGCGCTTCATGTTCATTCACTTAACGCAATGGCCGAAATCAGGCGGCCATAATCTTTTTCTTCAAGGTGAGTGGTGCGGCGATAGCTGAAGAAGCGTTCGCTGTCTGAGTAAGTGCAGAGCCCTGAATCAAAAACTTGGCCAACACCATTCGCTTTTATACGGTCAACCAAATATGCAGGTAAATCAAATATATAATGATCATTCTTTAGAGATAAAATGAAGTATTTTTGGTGTGCTGCATTCTGTTGCAGAAATGGCTTGGGAAATTCCGGCCCAACTTCATAGGCCTTCTGAGAAATTGTTGGGCCAAGCACCGCGACAATGTTTTGACGTTTCGCACCTAAGCCTTCCATGGCCAAGATTGTGCTGTCAGTCACACCACTCAATGCGCCTTTCCAACCCGCGTGGCATGCACCGACCACTCCGGCTTTAAGGTCAGCAAACAACACAGGCCCGCAATCGGCTGTAAGAATGCCAAGTGCTAATCCGCGCTTGGCTGTCACCAAGCCATCGACTTTTGGCCGCTCCGCAAATGGCCCGTCAACCACCATGACATCTGCTGAGTGCACTTGATAAGCAGACACCAAATGCGAATGTGAAACGCCTAAATCATCGGCAACCTTGGCGCGATTTTTGGTCACCAATGCAATGTCGTCACCCGAACCCAAACCACAGTTGAGTGACGAAAAAATACCCGATGAATAGCCGCCTTGGCGCGTGAAAAATCCGTGGGTGACACCGGTCAAATTCAAATGGTCAGAAGTGATCATGCTTCCTCGAACGGATAAATTGGCTGGCGGACTTTTTGAGCCACCGCCATCACCTTAAACAAATTACCCATTTGAGCAGCATCCGCAAGCCTGTGTGATGCGGCTTTAAAATCTTCACGCGCCCGCCCCTCAAGTTTCGCTGCCAGCTTCTCAGTGCGCAGATCAAGCCCCATGGCTTTCAGGAATTGCCCTTGAGTCAACATTGGCAATAATTCCACGCCGCCTGAAATGAAGCTTTTGGCCAATGATTCGAAATCGACATGGGCAGTGATATCTGCTTCGCCCGGTGAATCTAATACCGAAACGAACTCATGTTTACGCAAAGCCTGAAGTGTGTCACCCGCCGCTGATTTTAAATGCCCATAGTCGATCACCAAAGCAGCGCCGCCATGCTTTGCAATATGAGTGCCTAAATCCTCTGCAATAGCTAGCGATACGGGCGAGACTTCACTCAATCCCTCCTCGCCCGACATAGCAGGAGCGGGAACTAACCCCATTTTCAACTTGCCATCGCTAAAGCCGATGCAACGTTCGAACCAGCGCCCTGCCCGGTTTTCAAATTGTTGAACGGGCAAAGCATCGAAGAATTCATTGGCGATGATGAAGCATGGCATGGCAGGCAGAGATTCAACCGTATCGTGCCATCGAACTTCGCCCAGTTTTGCCTTCTGAAGATGACGCAGCACGGGACTGGTTTCGACAAGATGAACTTCCGCGCCCTTAGCAAATTCAGGCACAGCTTTCACGGCGCGTAATATATCGCCCATTAAAGTGCCACGACCAGGGCCCAGTTCGGTCATAGCAAACGTTTTCGGCGAGCCCAATGCAGCCCAGCTGTTCAACAGCCAAACCCCGATCAGTTCACCAAACACTTGGCTGATTTCAGGCGATGTCGTGAAATCGCCTGATGCACCAAAGGGATCACGTGTCATATAATAACCAAGCTGAGGATGGCCCAAACACAAGGCCATATATCGATCAAGCGGCATCGGCCCTTCGGCTTCGATCATTGCGGCAATGATTTCTTCAAGCTTGGTCATGTTTTGCGTGAACGGAGCAATAGCCAAATGCCAACAATGACCAGAGGCAAAGATAGGACCATGCCCATAGTGATGATGTTGGTTCCAAGCAGATAGCCAAGCTGCCTATCGGGTTCGCGGAAATACTCCACAAAGATCCGCGATAAACCGTAACCGAGCGCAAATATGCCAGACGCTCGCCCCGGATGCGCTAAGGCCTGATATTTGTGCGTGCCAACACGTACAGCGATAAACAAGAACAGCCCTTCAAGTATGGCTTCGTAAAGTTGGCTGGGGTGGCGGCCAAATGTTTCACCCGGGAAAATCACCGCCCAAGCCATATCGGTGGCGCGGCCATAAAGTTCGGCATTGATAAAATTGGCAATACGCACAAACCCCAGTGCAGGCGGCACTGACGCAGCACCTAAATCCAACATACGGTCGAGGCCCATGCCGATTTTTTTACCATAGAAATAGCAAGCAACCACAACCCCCAGAAAGCCGCCATGAAAAGACATGCCGCCATCCCAGAATTTGAATATGTCGAGTGGCGAGGCAAGATATTTCGGCAGATTATAAAACAAAACATAGCCAATCCGCCCACCGCCAACCACGCCGAGGAAGAACCAGATGAACATGTTATCAATTTGTAACGCCGTCATGGTGGGCTGCAACCGGCCCCATAGCGCTGTGTTGGCCACCAAACGCTTCATATACCAAGTGGCAAACAGCAAACCCGCCACATAACCAAGGCCGTACCATTTGACGATGATGGGCCCAAGTTCGATGGCATTGGGGCTGATATTGGGAAAAGGAATGGCTGCAAACATGGGTGGTTCTGTGCCTTATTAACCTGCGAATCGCAAGATGTATGAATGGTCTTGAAACCAGTGATAAGAGCGATTAGCTATGCGAGAACAC
>CAXTKN010000231.1:0-3592 GCA_964244805.1 uncultured Aestuariivirga sp. | reverse complement strand
CAAGCGTGCGCATGTCCGGCTCCGGCGCCACCTGCTTTGGGTTGGTTGCCAGCATAGCGCAAGCGTCGGCAGCAGCGGCGAGATTATCGGTAAAGAACCCGGAATGGTGGGTGCGGGCTGCGGAGCTCAGTCAAAAACAAATCTGATATTTGAAGGCTCGGCATCCGCCAAGAAATATCAGGTTCTTGCACCCAGCAGCTCGGTCAAAATCTTGCTCACTGTCTCAAATAAATAAGGCTTAGGCAGCATAGGTTTGTTTTGAAAATTGGGGTTACGTTCCAAGCCAGAGTCACCTGATGCAAAGGCATAAGGTATATTTTGGCTCGACAACACAAAAGCCACACTCTCGGAGGTTTCGCCCTTCAGATTGAAGTCTAGGATTGCGGCTTCACAAACCACCGAGCCGATCAATTCTAACGCGCTGGAAACACTTGCAGCCGGGCCCACCGCCGTATGCCCCAAGTCTATCACCCATTCTTCAAGCATCATGGCAATAAGGGGCTCATCTTCAACAATCAAAATGCGCGCCATAAAATCCCCCTTCTTTCGCACAATCAAACTTTGTGGCAATATGCCGATTTGATGGTGTGAGGCAAGTGAAATGAAGCTCCGGGGCTTATCGGCTATAGTGAGTAATCGTCCACTATGGTTCCAGCTGGCGCTTCTTGCGGCAGTGGTAGCCCTGCCTCTGTTGTTAGCTTCATATGTGATGTTTAATCGGCTTGTTGAAAACAGCCGCGATAACACAAAGCAATCACTTCTAGTTAACGCTAAAACCCTGTCAGGTTTGGTAGATAACGAAATCCAGACACATATCGCCATAGCCACAACGCTAGCTTATTCTCCCGCACTGCAAACAGGCAACTTCGATGTTTTTTGGCAAGAAGCGACGAATGCCATGAAGTTTGTCCCAGGTTCTTCTTTGGATCTT
This sequence comes from uncultured Aestuariivirga sp., assembly GCA_964244805.1. Classification (GTDB taxonomy): domain Bacteria; phylum Pseudomonadota; class Alphaproteobacteria; order Rhizobiales; family Aestuariivirgaceae; genus Aestuariivirga. The sequence goes on along the minus strand of CAXTKN010000231.1, from coordinate 2,661 downwards.
GCGGATGGCGAAGGCAACATTCTGCTTACCACGTTGTTACCTGCAGCGACGCCGCAACTTTGGAAACTTCCAGCTGAATGGGTAAAGTCAAGTTTTACTACAAACTCATCGCAAGTGGGCAATCTTGTTCGGCACGGCATATCTGATAAGCTATCAATTATTGTCACAACACCCATAGTATTAGACAACAACAGGAAATACATTCTGTCGATCAGTATTCCACCTGAACGATTTCAGAATTTGATTGAGAGAAACTTCGGCACAGATCGGATCGTTGGCATTGTAGATAATAACCGCCAATTTGTGGCTCGCATCCCAGATTTTCAAAAGCGTTTGGGCACGCTTGCCAGTGAAGGTTGGCGGGCAGCCATAGACAAGTCGCCAGAAGGTTGGACAGAAAACAAACTTCTGGAAGGTGATTGGAGCATGACGGGCTACGCTCCAACAAAATATGGTTGGAATGTTGGAGTAGCGCAAACTGAGAAGAATTTTCAAGGTCCATTTCAAAACATCTTATGGTCTTCGTTGGCAGCATCGCTTTTACTTGCTGCATTGGGTTTCTTGTTGGCCGCAGCAATTGCCCACCATATCAGCAAAGGCATAGCCTCCGTCGCTCAAAGTGCCCATGACTTAGGAGAAGGCAGACCAGTTGTGGAGTTCGAGGCGCCTTTTAAAGAAGCACAAATTGTATCGCGCAACCTTGCTGCAGCGTCTACCGAACTTGATCGCCGCAGTAACGCTTTAACGTTGGCAAATGCCCAGCTTGAAAGTAAAGTTGCCGAGCGCACGCAAAGCCTGGAAGCCGAAATGTTGCGTCGGCAAGAAACCGAAACCACGCTCAGGCAAGTGCAAAAAATTGAAACCATAGGCCAGTTGACCGGTGGGATTGCCCATGACTTCAACAACATGCTCACCGTTATAATGGGTAATCTTGATACTGTTCAGCGCCGCATGGAAAAATTAGGCGATGCTGCAAAAATAAAACAGCCTGTTGCCAATGCGTTGCAAGGTGCCAAAAATGCTGCAAATTTAACGCAACGACTTTTATCATTTTCACGCCAACAAGCTTTGCAGCCTAAATCTTTAGCGCTGAATAGTTTGGTATCAGAAACCTCGCAAATGTTAACACGGCTCGTTGGTGAGGGTGTTAGCGTCGAAACCGTATTAGCCGCCGGGTTGTGGCAAACATTTGCTGATGCCAATCAAGTTGAAAATGCCTTGGTCAATTTGGTCGTGAATGCGCGTGATGCCATGCCAGATGGCGGCAAGCTCACCATAGAAACTTCAAATGCTCATCTCGATGAAAACTACGCGTCTCGCTTTGGCGATCTGAAACCCGGTCAATATGTTTTGCTCAGTGTCACAGACCAAGGCACTGGCATAGCGCCTGACAAAATCCAGAAAATTTTCGAACCATTCTTTACAACCAAGGCCCCAGGCAAAGGCACTGGTCTTGGACTTGCGATGATCTATGGGTTTGTCAAACAATCTGGTGGCCACATCAGAATTTACAGTGAGGTCGGCCATGGCACTACGGTAAAAATCTATTTGCCGAGACTGGTTGAAGATAAATCGATTTCAAACCACCCCAGAGAAGCCCCGATTGGGCTAACTGAAATTCAACGTGCAAAAAAAGGCGAAACCATCCTGCTCGTGGAAGACGATGAAGGGGTTCGGGACTACGCACTGAGCGTGCTCAAGGATTTAGGCTATAGGGTGCTGGCTGCTTCAGGTGCCGAAGAAGCTCTGATTGCCCTTAAGAAAGCTGAATATGTCGATCTGCTCTTTACTGACGTTGTCCTCGGTGGATCCCTCAATGGTCGGCAACTTGCCGATATTATTCGCAAAGATAATCCAAACTTGCCCGTGCTATTCACCACAGGATATACCCGTAACGCCATCATCCATAACGGACGCCTTGATTCAGGAGTAAACCTTTTGAGCAAACCTTACACCCAGAAAGATTTGGCGCAAAAAATTCGGTCAGCCATCGACCTACTGTAATCGTCATATTTTGTCATTATTTGTGGAACAAAATTTTCCATTCTGCATTTCTACTTCACGCTTTGCTTTTAAAGTGACAATAATGGAGAATAGAAAATGGCACTCATGGAAACACCCGCAGAACGTGACGCTCGGATGCGTTCTCAAAGTTCAACAACCGTACTTTATGATGATGATGGTCGCCCGAGTTCGAACACTTATACATCTCGCCCGGGCACATATGATAGCCGCGATTCTGCACTTCTTTCTGCGGGTGATATTGCAGCATTTGCGGTTGCAGCAATCATGATCTTAGCACCACTGGCTGCGGGTGGAATGGGATGGGCTGCTTGATCGCGAGAGTTAGTGGCCGAGCCTTTTATAGTTGCCCACTGTCAAGGGCATAGGCTCGGTCGCGCGCTCGGCATCATTTGCTGGTAACATATTCGGTATACGAGAGGCAATTGGGAAAACTTGACATCCCGCCCCGCCCCCGCCATTTCTCACATATGTCCCTACCCCCACTCAAAATCCTCCTCACTGCCCCGCGTGGCTTTTGCGCTGGTGTGGTACGTGCCATTGATATTGTGGAGCGCGCTCTCGAGCTTTATGGCGCGCCGGTCTATGTGCGCCACGAGATTGTGCATAACAAGTTTGTGGTTGATGATCTCAAATCCA
>CAXTKN010000230.1:0-3602 GCA_964244805.1 uncultured Aestuariivirga sp. | reverse complement strand
CTAAACGCCCGGTCAGCATGATATTTCAAGATCATAACGTGTTTGGGCATTTGAGCGTTTGGGATAATGTTGCGTTGGGCATTGCACCTTCGCTCAAATTGAATGCAGAACAGAAGGCGCAAGTTGATGCTGCAATAGCAAGTGTGGGTCTTTCTAAATATGCAAAACGCAAGCCGGGCAATATTTCAGGTGGTGAGCGTCAACGTGTTGCATTGGCGAGAGTAGTCGTGCGTAAACGCAAGATACTGTTACTGGATGAACCATTTGCAGCACTCGATCCCGGGCTGCGCCATGACATGCTTGATCTGGTTACAGATTTGAAGCGAGAACATGCGCTGACCGTTTTAATGGTGACACATCAACCCGGAGAAGCTTTGCGTGCGTCTAATGAAATTATATTTGTCGCTGATGGCAAAGTACGCGAACCAATAGCCAGCAATAGATTTTTTGACATCCAAGATGATCGGGCGATTGATGCATATTTGGGCAAGTCGCGTTAGGCACCTACCAACCGCCGCCCCCTCCGCCACCACCTCCGCCACCAGAAGAACCGCCACCAGAAGAGCCAGAGGATGAACCTGGCGCAGTTGATGATGAAGAAATCGTTGAAGCTAGACTGTCACCGAAACTGCCGCCCATCCCTCCATATCCGCCAGAATGACCGCTAGAATTATACCAAACGCTAGCGGCTCCTGCAGCCGCAGCGGCGGCCAGAACTGCAGCGAATTTTTTGTTCCAAGCGTTTTCACAATCAAGGGCCATTGCATAGGGCAGATAACGCTCAAACAGCTCGGGTGTTTTTTCGGGCGGATTTAATGCATCAAGTCGCTTTTCTTCAGCAGTTGAAAGATAAAGTCTGAAGCCTTCGATTTGGTCCAATATCTGACGCCCTGCTATTGTGGGGGCTGGCATTAGATAATAGAACAGCAAGTTGAGTGCACCGATGGCGATGGTGGTGCCAACAAAAGCCAATAAGATAGGCGAGACAGTTTCAGACGACAAAAATGCGACGGGAATACCAATGCCTGCGCCAAGAAATGGCACAATGAAAATGAGCGAAACAATGGATTTGAGTCTAGAAAAAAATCCACCCGCGCCAAATATTCCCTGTACCGCCATGTTGCCTACAATCAGGATGACGATCCAAAAGACACTTGAAAATCCACCTATAAACAGGCCCGTGAAACCCAAGCCATCGGGAATTAAGAAAGCCGAAACCGCAAGGCCTATGATCGACAAAATTATACCAATTGCAAACCAGCCATAATTTTTGTGAAACAGCGTCCCATTGTAAGCCTTTTCAAGGTTGCGCTGAAGATTATTGACAAGTGAAGCAATCTTCACATGGTTGCTTTGTTCAAGTTCAAACGGAATTTCGGGAATCAAATTGTGGAGTGAAGCCTCAGAAGCGGTTAGCGCTGCGCCTTGGCCTGCCAATCTCTCAATTGTATATTGGCCGTCTGCGTTTGTGATCTTCAAATATTTCTTAACACCAAGTCCAACGAATGCTGAAGCTAGGGCTGTATTATCGAATGCTTGCTTCCAAACATAGCGCACCCCTGCTGGCCCCAAATCTTGTGGGGGATGAAACAGTGGAATAACTGTGCCCTTTGGCGGATCGCGGCCCACGCGCAACCAAGCGCTGAAGAAGTATCCGGCAACGCCAAGCAGTGTCAGACCAAGGGTGAAGAAACCAATATTATCGCGCAACCACCAGAGCTGTTGCTGGGTTTGTGAAGGTGGTGTCACTATGCCCTTCTGCCAACCAATTGCAATGGTCAAGCCTTCTCTTGCATGCAGCACGCGCGTGGTTTGAGCAGAATAGATATTTGAAGATGAAGTGGAACTCTCTGCGCCTTTCGCTGAAGAACCAAAAGCTCCCGTGTAAACTGCGCTCTGCTGGATCACAGCGCCTGCGGGCAATTTAACATTGACGCTGGCATCCTGAATTTCGAAATCCCAACCATTGCCGGTGACGTTCCAGTACAGTTCATCAAACTTATCGAAAAATCCAAGCTGGCGGGCTGTTTGATATTTGATTGTATAGCTATGGTTTCCGCTTTGAACAAAGACATCCTTACTTCCAATGCGAACGCGTTTTCCATTTGAGATTGATTCAATAGCGTATGGTTCAGGATGACCGTCAAGTGAAACACTTTGAACATCAAACTCGACAGTTACCTGAATGCCGTGTTTGTCAGTATAGCGCGTCGGAAAATCGCGGAAAATGCCGTGGCGGATGCGGTTGCCTTCGGAAGTGACTGTTATCGACTCGGTCACATCCATCGAGGCATCGGTGTTGACCGTTATGTCACTGTGGAACCTTACAATTTCCTCATTGGCAAGTGCCGCCAGCGTCATGCTGAAAAGACACAGACATGCGAAAAAGAATTTTCTCATCAGCGTTGTTTAAAATCAACCGTGGGCACTGCGCGCGCCGCCGCATCGCCAATATCGAAGAAATCAGCTTTGGTGAAATGGAAGTTGTTGGCAATCAGATTGCTCGGGAAGCTTTCAATCTTGGTGTTAAAATTACGCACTGTGCCGTTATAGTAACGACGCGACAGTTGAATTTCATCTTCGATGCCAGAGAGCTTATCTTGCAGATCGCGGAAATTCGCATCGGCTTTGAGTTCGGGATAGGCTTCCGCAATCGCAAACAATCTGCCCATGGCCACGCTCATGGCTTGGCCTGTTGCTGATTGATCAGCCACGCTGCCGCCTGCAATGCTCTTGGCGCGCAACTCCGCAATATCTCTGAAAAGTTTGTCTTCGTGGCTGGCATAACCTTTCACAGTTTCAATCAAGTTTGGAATCAAATCAGCCCGGCGGCGCAGCTGCACGTCAATGCCACTCCAGCCTTCACCGACCATGTTTTTGTTTGAAACAAGTGAATTATAAACGGCGATCAGATAACCCACCACAACCACAATGAGTCCGAGAATAATATAACCGATAGTCATGCGCTTCCCCTACAATTGCCACTTCCGGCTTATAGCAGATTTTTTTGAACTTGCACCGAGCATTTGACTGAACCAGACCAAGCGGGTTTAATGACGTAAATTGTTTGGAGATTTATATGACGGCGACATCTCAGCACGCTTTCAAGGGCCCTGAGGGCCAAGAAGACATGCCTTATCTTCTAACACCCGGCCCACTTACCACGTCGCAAACCGTGAAACTTGCGTTGCTGGCAGATTGGGGCTCGCGCGATACTGAGTTCAGGCAAGTTGTGCGCGAAATACGTTCGGAACTTCTGCGTTTGGCTGGATGCGACGATACATATGAATGTGTGATCATGCAGGGATCAGGCACGTTTGCGATTGAAGCAGCGCTGGGCTGCTTTGCGCCATCTAAGCGTTACAAAACTTTGGTGGTGGCCAACGGGGCTTATGGCGAACGCGCAGCGCAGATCTTAGGGCGCATTGGGCGCAATCATGTTTTGGTGAGCAAAAGCGATGTAACACAGCTTTCACCATCGCATTTCACAGACATGCTGGAAGAAGATCGGAATATCAGCCATGTGTGGCTCATCCATTGCGAAACTACATCTGGCATTGTAAACCCGCTGGGTGATTTGGCGCGTGCTGCAAAACAACGTG
>CAXTKN010000229.1:0-3604 GCA_964244805.1 uncultured Aestuariivirga sp. | reverse complement strand
CAAAACACTCGGCATCGGCATCATTGGATGCGGCAATATTTCTTGGGCCTATTTAACGCTGGCCAAAAAATTCAATCACATTGAAGTTAAAGCCGTGGCCGATATGAACATGGCCGTTGCTGAAGCGCGCGCCAAAGAATTTGGCGTGAAGGCTCAAAGTGTCAAAGACCTTTTGAAGAACGATGATATTCAGATCGTCGTCAATCTCACCGTGCCTGCCGTTCACTATAAAGTGTCAAAACAAATCCTTGACGCTGGCAAACATGTGTATTCAGAAAAGCCACTCACGCTCTCTTACAAAGATGCTTTGGCCTTGCAGAAATATGCTGCGAAGAAAAAGCTGCGGGTGTGTTCGGCACCTGATACATTCCTTGGAAGTTCGCATCAGCTGGCGCGCAAGGCTATTGATGATGGCAAGATCGGCAAGGTGGTTTCGGGCACCTGCCATTTCATGGGCCCCGGCATGGAAATGTGGCATCCCAATCCTGATTTCTTCTTCAACCCTGGTGGTGGCCCGATGCTTGATATGGGGCCGTATTATATTACGAATCTTGTAAACTTGATTGGCCCGGTCAAGCGCGTGGCTGGCTTTTCTGTTACGGGTCGAAAAGAACGCACCATCAGCAACGGCCCGCGCAATGGTGAAAAGGTAAAAGTCAAAACGCCGACGACATATCATGCGCTGCTTGAATTTGCGCAAGGCGCTGTCATCACCGTTTCACTTTCTTGGGATGTGTGGGCGCACAAGCATCAGAACATGGAAATTTATGGTCAAGCAGGTGCGATGTTTGTGCCTGATCCGAATTTCTTTGGTGGTGATGTATTGGTGGCAGGAGCTGATCAAAAGCCAGCAGTGTTGCCAGCTTGGGATCATCCTTTCGGCAAAAATAATTGGGGCCACCACAACAGTCAAACTGATGTGATTTTCGCGAATTATCGTTGCGCAGGCCTGGCTGACATGGCCGATGCGATTATGAAAAAGCGTTTAGCGCGTTGTGATATTTCAATGGTGGCACATGTTGTTGAAGTGATGACTTCGGTGATGGAGGCGGGTGCTAAGAACAAAGTGATCAAGCTCAAATCCACCTGCAAACGTCCATCTCCCTTAGGGCCAGATGAGGCACGGGCTTTGATGAAATGACCGGCATGACCTATAGGCGAAGTGGGCGCAGCGGATTGTTGCTGCCTGCTTTGTCGCTTGGTCTTTGGCATAATTTTGGTGATGATCATAAGCTGACGGATAAGCGCTTGCTGTGCCGCAAGGCGTGGGATTTGGGCATCACCCATTTTGATCTGGCTAATAATTATGGCCCGCCTGCCGGTTCAGCTGAAGAAGCGTTTGGCAAAATTCTTAAACTCGATTTCAAAAGCCACCGCGACCAGATGATCATCTCAACCAAAGCTGGCTATCACATGTGGGATGGGCCTTATGGGGAATGGGGCAGCCGGAAATATATGCTTTCAAGTCTGGATCAAAGTTTGAAGCGGATCGGCGTTCCATACGTTGATATTTTCTATTCGCACCGGTTTGATCCCAATACGCCGCTTGAAGAAACCATGGGTGCGTTGGATACCGCTGTACGTTCGGGCAGGGCACTTTATGTTGGTATTTCAAATTATCCAACCGCCGCTTTGCGCGAGGCCGCGCGGATATTAAAAGACATGGGCACGCCGTGCCTCATCCATCAACCGCGCTATAATATGCTTCAGCGTGAGCCGGAGATTGGCGGTGCGTTTGAAGCGGCAGATGCTGCGGGCATGGGCACGATTGTTTATTCGCCCATGTCGCAAGGTTTGCTCACCAGCAAATATCTGAGTGGCATTCCAAAAGGCAGCCGCGCTACCATGGGAAAATTCTTAAAGGCTGAACAGATTGAGCCTGCATTGGTTGCAAAACTAAATCGATTGAATTCAATCGCCGAAGCACGCGGACAAACTCTAGCGCAAATGTCCATTGCCTGGGTGTTGCGCGAAAAGTGGATTACATCCGCGCTCATCGGCGCATCGCGGCCGGAGCAGATTGAAGATAGTGTTGGCGCTCTCGAGGCACCTGCATTTAGCCATGATGAATTGAAAGCGATCGAAAAGGAATTGGCAGTATGAGTTTTATAAAGCAAGTCGCTCATGTCTGCGTGAAGACGCATGATTTGAAAGCTGCGGAAGAATTCTATGTTGGCGTGCTTGGTTTGGAGAAAACATTTGATTTCAATCGTCCCACGGGTCGCATGGGATTCTATCTTGCGGCAGGCGGGCGTACTTATGTGGAAGTATTCATCGATCAGAAAGCGCCATTGCCAGTATTTGGGCAAGTGGATCATTTCTGCTTTGAAGTCACCAGCCTTGATCAAGCCATCACAAAAATCCGCGCCAAGGGCATTAAAGTCACCGACAAGAAATATGGGGTGGATGATACGTGGCAGGCATGGCTCGCTGATCCTTCAGGCTCGCGCATTGAGTTGTTTGAATACACCGCAAAGAGCGCGCAGTTTGTTGGCGGAGATCGCACACCTGATTGGTGACCGAGCGCATAACCACTTCGCAAAAAAGTCATTCCCTGTCATGCGGCCTTTATGTTAGATCGCCATCTTCGATCATTATGGCTGGGGTTTGGATTTGTTTTTAAAGTGGTTTTCTGCTGGCGCATTATTATTGTGTCTTACCTTGAATGTTTATGCTGATGTGCCAGCGCCTTCCTGCGATCCACATCCGGGATTGACTGCGGCCGACTTTTCGCAAGACGTGACCAATATTGATACCAACGACAAGCGCGAAGGCCCCGATGCGCTCAAGAAGCTCGGGCTTAAAACGGTTATTCGCTATTATGATTGGCCAAGTGAAAACAACCAATGCAAAACTTTGATGCCGGAGGAGTCTGACGCGATTATCAAAGCTGGCCTCAGCATCGTCACGGTATTCCAATATAAGGGTGAAGACCCAGAGCGATTTTTGGCACGCAGCCATGGCGCACCGGATGCAAAGCGGGCGTTGGAGTTAGCTGCTGCCAATGGACAGCCGCCAGGTTCTGCGATTTATTTTGCGGTTGATGGCGTTGATGCTGCAATGAAAGATCTGGTGTTTGAATATAGTTTGCACCGCGGTGGTTCAATGCCACGTGATCGCAAGCTGCGCCTCATTCGCGCCGACAGCAGTTACCGTCGCCACGTTGGCCACTACGCGCGCTTTAGGGTCTATCATAAGCGCTATTTCGGCAAATCGGTTGAAGCTATTGGCCCGCGTGATCTGTTACCTTTCATTGACGATTATTTCAAAGGCGTGAACTCCGTTTTTAAAGCCCAACCCGATGGCCGTAAATTTAAGATCGGCGCCTATGGCAGTGGGCTGGTGTGTGAGCGTTTGCTGAGCGCAAAGCTGGTGGATTATTGCTGGCTCTCTCAATCTCAAGGCTGGCCTAGCTATCAAAAATTCTACGCCAGCGGCAAGTGGAGCATGGTGCAAAAGATGACAACACGATGCAAAATTTTGCGCTTTAAGGGTGCCGAAAAATTGAACTTTGATTTCAATAGGGTTAATCCGAAGATGAGCGATTATGGGCAATGGTCACATAAGGTGGATGCGTCTGGGGCCAAGGATGTGAAGTGTATGC
>CAXTKN010000228.1:0-3617 GCA_964244805.1 uncultured Aestuariivirga sp. | reverse complement strand
ATTTATGCGGTCGCCAATCTGCCCATCGTCGTGTGGCTGATGCATGATTTCTTCGCAGGCCTTCCGATTGAGCTTGAAGAGTCAGCCCAGCTTGATGGTTCAACACGTTTTGGCATTTTCTGGGATATTGTTCTGCCGCTCACCCGCCCCGGTCTTGCCGCAACAACATTGCTCACGCTTATTCTGAATTGGAATGAATATCTTTTCGCTGTGTTCCTTTCCACTTCCAAAGCGCAAACCCTGCCCATCATGGTGGCGGCCAAAAACGCAGGCGAGCGTGGCACATTGTGGTGGGAGATGTGCGCAGTTATCGTGGTGATGATCATTCCGGTGATCTTCATGGCGATTTTCTTGCAGAGATTTATTGCCAAGGGCGTATTGCTCGGCGCGGTTAAAGGGTAGAGAGTTAGTTACATGGCAAGCGAAAAAACTGGCGTCACTGTCTCGTTCGACAAAATTAAAAAATCATTCGGCGCTGTAAAAGTGCTGGAAGAGTTGAATCTCGACGTGAAGCCCGGTGAGTTTCTCGTTCTGCTCGGCGCATCAGGCTCTGGCAAAACCACAGCTCTGCGCATTCTGTCTGGCCTCGAAACGGCAACTGAGGGCAGGGTGCGCATCGGTGAACGTGATGTAACCGATGTTCTGCCAAAATACCGCGACATTTCGATGGTGTTTCAATCCTATGCGCTCTATCCGCACAAGACAGTGGCCGAAAATATTGGCTTCCCGCTCAAAGTGCGCAAAGTGAATAAGGCCGAAATGGATGTGGCCATCCGCGAATCTGCCGCGCAAGTTCAACTCGAAACCTTGCTAGATCGTTACCCGCGTGAACTTTCCGGCGGCCAGCGCCAACGTGTCGCCTTGGCTCGCGCTATCATTCGCAGGCCTTCAGTGTTCCTGATGGATGAACCACTTTCTAACTTGGATGCAAAGCTGCGCGGCCACATGCGCGCTGAACTTAAATTCATGCAGCAATCATTGGGCATCACGACAATCTATGTCACTCATGATCAAGTTGAAGCCATGACCTTGGCACACAGAGTAGCCATTCTCGAAAAAGGTGTATTGCAACAACTGGCAACGCCGTCTGAAATTTACAACAACCCAGCCAATCTATTTGTCGCCCAATTCATCGGCTCACCGCCCATGAACATCGTGAAGGGTTCGCTGGATGGCGACACCTTCATGGCACATGATGCTAAAATTAAAACGCCCGTCAAAGGCAAAGTGGCCTCCGCCGTTCTTGGTGTGCGCCCAGAGGATTGCAGCATTGTTGCTCCGGCAAAGGGTGCAATCAAAGGCATGGTCTACACAACAGAACTTATTGGCGATCACACACTTGTCACGATCAAGGTCGACAAGGATTTCGTAGCCGTAAAAGCCGCAAAAGATTTCACCGCCAAACCGGGTGAAATAGCAGGCGTTGCTTTTGCCAAAGAAAACCTCTTTGTGTTTGACGCCAGCAATGGAACACGTTTACGCTAGCAACCTATGACTGACCCTTGTATTATTTGCGTTGCAATTACCGGCTCACTTCCCACCAAGGAAAACAACCCAGCCGTTCCAATCACTATTGCCGAACAAATTGAAAGCACCCATGAAGCTTTCGAAGCCGGGGCCAGCATTGTTCATTGCCACGTGCGCGATGACGAAGGCAAGCCGACCTCTGATCCTGAACGCTTTGCACGCCTCAAAGAAGGTATCGAAAAATATTGCTCGGGTATGATCGTGCAACTCTCAACCGGTGGCAGGTCAGGCGCTGGCCAAGCGCGCGGCGGCATGTTGCCACTTCGCCCTGATATGGCGTCACTCTCTGTTGGCTCCAATAATTTCCCAACGCGCGTTTATGAAAACCCGCCAGACCTTGTTGATTGGCTTGCCTCTGAAATGCTCACCTATAATGTGAAGCCTGAAGTGGAAGCCTTTGATTTATCACACATAGTTCAGGCCGCCAGCATGGCCAAAGATGGTCGCTTGAAAGGCCCGCTCTATGTACAGTTTGTGATGGGTGTCAAAAACGCCATGCCTGCTGACGAACGCATTTTTGATTTTTATATCGAAACATTAAAGCGCTTGAGTCCTGATGCGCAGTGGTGTGCAGCAGGTATCGGCCCCGCTCAGTTGATGATCAATGAATGGGCCATCGCCAAAGGCGGCCACACACGAACGGGCATGGAAGACAATGTGCGGCTTGACAAAAACACGCTGGCCCCTTCTAACGCTGCCTTGGTGAAACGTGCTGTGGAAATTTGTAATCGGAACAATCGCCCCGTTGCAAATTGGAAACAAGCCCGCCAAATTCTCGACCTGCGCGCAGCGTAAAGGAGTTTAGATGAAGAAGGTTTTTAAAGATGCTGATGCAGCACTCGAAGGAATATTATTCGATGGCATGTTGATTGCGGCAGGCGGCTTTGGCCTTTGCGGAATTCCAGAATTGCTGATCGCAGCCATTAAAAAAGCGGGCACAAAAAATCTCACCGTCGCGTCGAACAATTGCGGAGTTGATGGCTTTGGTTTGGGCCAATTGCTCGATACACGGCAGATTAAAAAAATGATGTCGTCTTATGTGGGCGAAAATGCAGAATTCATGCGCCAGTTTTTGTCGAAGGAACTTGAAGTTGAATTCAACCCGCAAGGCACCTTGGCCGAACGCATGCGTGCAGGCGGCGCTGGCATTCCCGGTTTCTACACCAAAACCGGTGTGGGCACAATCATCGCCGAAGGCAAAGAACATAAAGACTTTAACGGCGAGACTTATATTTTAGAGCGCGGCATTGTGGCGGACTTAGCAATCGTCAAAGCCTGGAAGGCCGATCCATCAGGCAATCTGATATTCCGCAAAACCGCGCGTAACTTCAATCCACCTGCCGCAACCTGCGGCAAAATTTGCGTGGCCGAAGTTGAAGAGATTGTGCCACTAGGATCGCTTGATCCCGACACAATCCACACGCCCGGCATTTATGTGCACCGGATCATTCAAGGCGAACATGAAAAGCGCATTGAGCAGAGAACCACCAGAAAGAGGGAGGCAGCTTAATGGCTTGGGACCGTAATCAAATGGCGGCGCGCGCCGCGAGGGAATTGCAGGATGGCTGGTATGTTAACTTGGGGATCGGCATTCCAACCCTTGTTGCCAATTATATTCCAAAAGGTGTTGAAGTCACCCTACAATCCGAAAACGGCATGCTGGGCATGGGTCCATTTCCGTTCGAAGGCGAAGAAGATGCTGATCTCATCAACGCCGGAAAACAAACCGTAACCGAACTTCCGCAAACTGCATTTTTTGACTCGGCGCAGAGCTTCGCGATGATCCGTGGCGGCAAAATTGCCATGGCCATTTTGGGTGCCATGGAAGTGGCCCAAAACGGCGACCTCGCCAATTGGATGATCCCCGGCAAACTGGTCAAAGGCATGGGCGGCGCCATGGATTTAGTCGCGGGCGTTGGCCGCGTAGTTGTGGTTATGGATCACACCAACAAAGCGGGCGAAAGCAAAGTGCTGAAATCCTGCTCCCTGCCGCTCACCGGCAAAGCCGTGGTCGACCGCATCATCTCAAACTTGGGCGTCCTCGATGTGGTGCCCGGTGGTTTGAAGATCGTGGAACTGGCCGATGGCGT
>CAXTKN010000227.1:0-3623 GCA_964244805.1 uncultured Aestuariivirga sp. | reverse complement strand
TGAGCATAACCACAAGCAAACTTATGAATGAGCGGAATGTCCATGCCGCCCACAAATGAAACCGTGCCAGATTTTGTGCTCAAGCCAGCCATCATGCCAGCAAGATAAGAACCTTCATGTTCTTTGAACACGATGGATGAAACATTTGGCAGATCAACAACCATATCAACGATTGCAAATTTCAGATCCGGATATTCTTTAGCAACTTTTTCAACAGCGGCAGCTTGGGCAAAGCCAGCAGCGATAATTGGCGAAAAGCCCTGATCTGCAAAGTTGCGGATAGCTTGTTCGCGCTGAGCTTCATTGGCGATTTCGAATTCGCCATAAGCAACGCCTGATTCTTTTTTGAATTTTTCGGCACCACCAAACATTGATTCGTTGAATGATTTGTCGAACTTGCCGCCAATATCAAACACGATAGCTGGCTTATCAGCAGCAAATGCTGAAACGGCCATAATGGCTGTCAACGCCGCAGCGCCGAGCAATTTTTTTAACATGTATGTTACTCCCTGAGTTTTTGACCGGCTGATCAAGCCTTGGAGCTAATCAACGCTAAAATCAGTCATTTTGCAAGCGTCTCGCGTCTTGAAATTTTAGGAATGCGTCACAATCTCTGTTACAACACACTGCGCCCCCTTGGCGCGAAGACGGAGAAACCAGATGATCGACCAAAAAATAAGCGCCGAACAATTGGCCCAAATGGGCAACGGCGTTTTGGCTTATGTACGCGAAATTGAAGGCCGTAATGCTGCAGCAATGTTGGGCGGCCAGCTGAACGTGGCCCCAGATGCCAAACTATTTTGCCTTTATAACGCCAATGGCCAGCCGATATCGATTTCACAAACCCACCAAGCGGCTCTGGGTTCAGCTTTTGAACATGAATTGATCGCAGCAACGCTGCAATAAATTAAGCTGCCGCCGTTGCCGCAGCTGCTGCTGGTGGCTCTGTTAAAATCGCGTACATGCCTTCAGCAGTCGTTGTTCCGCGCAGCTTGGCCATGGTGCCAGGCGCGCGGAGAAGGCGCGAGATACGCGCCAATGCCGTTAAATGATCAGCGCCCGCATGGTTGGGGGACAGCAACACAAACACCAGATCAACAGGCTCGCCATCAACACTGTCATAGGCAATAGGTGTCGTCAATTTGGCAAACAGCCCGTAAACACGTGTTATATTTGGCAAGCGGCCATGCGGAATTGCAATGCCTTGGCCAAGCCCGGTTGAACCCAATTTCTCACGTGTGAGTAAAGTCTCAAAAATAATCCGGTGATCAACAGCGACAATACCTGCCAAGCTTTGTGACAATTCTTGCAGCAACTGCTTTTTATTCTGAGACTTCACTGCGGGCAATATCGCGCGCGAGTCGATGATTTCAGCTAAGTTCATATGTCTCAAACTTTCCGCTGGTTATGCTTTTGCCGCGGCCGAACCATGCGGATCGAGCCAACCAATATTGCCGTCAGGTCTACGGTAAACCACATTCAAGCGGCCTTCCTTGCTGTTATGAAAAAGCACAAAATTTGTTGTCGAGATATCAAGTTGCATAACTGCTTCTCCAACCGAGAGTTCGGGTATCTTCGCGGATGATTCAGCAATCACCGGCGCATGCATTCCCAACGGCTCGTCTCCCTCATGATCATCATCGTGAGGAATGACATATGCCGAAGCCTCACGCGCAACGCGCTCGAGGCGCGGATTACGGTGATGATCTTTAAGTCGCTGCTTATATTTTTTGAGCTGTTTTTCCAAATGCGCCATCGCGGCATCTGCACTGGCCATCGCCGTTGCTTCTTCCGCATGAGATTGCAAAACCAACCCGGTTGCCAAATGCAATGTGCAATCTGTTAAGAAAAACGAACGGCGTTTTTCAAGCGTCACATGGCCATGAACCGAGCCTTCAAAAAACCGATCACGAAAGGATTGGAGCTTTGTTTCAATATGAGAGCGTAAAGCATCGCCAACGTCGATGTGCTTTCCGGTGATCTGAATTTGCATGGTCTAATACTTCCTTGCCTACCATCCGGTGTACTATAGACATGGGCCTTAAACACCCATTCGTCAACCAGAACACCAAAAGATTTGAAAACCGAGACGCGAGTTTTGTGATTAAATTAAATCAGCTTCATTGGGAAGCGGGCGCACCCTTATTGATGACCTAACCAAAAGTCAATGTGTGATCAACGTTTTGAACGGGCTTCTCGACGCCGTTGAACTGAAGATAATATGTTTAGCGATTCCCGATATTTAGCAACGGTACGCCGGGCGATATCGACATTTTCGGTTTTCAACAAATCAACAATATCGTCATCCGAAAGTACTTTTTCGACAGTTTCTTTTTCGATCAGTTCACGGATGCGTTGGCGCACCGACTCTGCTGAATGTGCTTCTCCGTGAAGAGTTCCAGACTGAATGGCATTGGTAAAAAAATATTTCAGTTCAAAAGTGCCACGCGGTGTCGCCATATATTTGTTGGAGGTGACTCTGCTCACTGTCGACTCATGCATCTCGATGGCTTCGGCTACAGTTTTCAACGTGATCGGGCGCAAATGTTGCACGCCCAAAACCAAAAACGCATCTTGTTGTTTCACAATTTCGCGTGCCACTTTCAAAATTGTTTTGGCGCGTTGATCCAAACTTTTAACCAGCCAGCTGGCCTGCGCTTGGCACTCACTCAAAAATAATTTATCTTCTGTTTTTTGCGCACCGCGCGAAACTTGTGCAGCATATTGATTATTGACCAACACGCGCGGCAAGGTTTCTGTGTTGAGTTCCACCATCCATGAACCATCATTGGCAGTCCGCACTGAAACATCCGGCACGACCGGCATCACGGGTTCAGACCCAAAAGCATGTCCAGGTTTAGGATTAAGCGCACGGAGCTCCGCAATCATGTCGTGAATATCATCAAGCCCAACTTGGCATAAATTTTTAAGCGCTGGATAATCGCGCTTGGCCACCAGAGGTAGATTATCCAGCAGCGCATCCATGGCCGGGTCAAACCGATTGAGGTCTAAAAGTTGTAACCGCAAACAATCTTTAAGATCGGCAGCAAACACACCAACCGGATCAAATGTTTTAAGGACGGCGAGTACTCGGTCGATGTGCGAAACATCCGTGCCCATGGTTTCGGCAATACTCGCCGGATTGGATGTAAGGTATCCCGCCTCATTCACCGTGCCGATCAGATGCTGACCAATCAGAATATCAGATGGATCACGAAAATGCATAAACAGCTGGGCAGTCAAATGATCAGCCAGTGTTTCCTCACGTGTCACATTGGCCGCAAAATCATAAGCCTCGCCATCAAGGGAGACTTGGCCACCGCCCCCTCTTGAACTTGCCCAGCCTGAATCAGGCCCGGGGCCGGACATGTTTGGCGAAGGCGTCGCCACGCCGTCAGAACCTGAGGTCGCACCATCACCATCAGAACCACGCGCATCAGCAGCCGAAAATGGCGCATCGGGGATATCAGCTTTGGTTTCAACAGCCGCCGTCTCACGCAACTCACCACGCTCCAGCAACGGGTTGCGCTCAAGCTCAGCGTCAATAAAACTCTGCACCTCAATATTAGACATTTGCAAAAGCTTAATCGCTTGTTGCAGCTGCGGGGTCATGACCAGGGATT
>CAXTKN010000226.1:0-3635 GCA_964244805.1 uncultured Aestuariivirga sp. | reverse complement strand
GCGTGCCATTGATGCGCACTCGACGAGGAAATCTACCTGTCGCCTCTGCCCGCAGGAGTGTCACGTTCGACTTGTCGATCCCAAGATCGGTCAGGTCTCTTCTACTCAACAATACTTTGTGCTGTTCTATTATATTCATATTGGATTCCTTCAAATTGAATGCATGAAGGAGCGCGCTCCAACGAGTGGTCGGGTAACCACTCTGACTAGGATTTGGCGCAAGTCATGTGAGCAGAATAGCAGTTAAGTGAGCAAATCCGCTCACACTCGTCGAGTTGTCTTTGTAAGGCCAGGTATTTTTCACCTGTTAGCTTTACTAACTACCTGTTGAATTTGCCTGTGCAATTTACCTTCCTGCAAGCCTACGCGAGGCTTCCCCTTATAGGTAACCTTTAGATATGGCGTGGCTGCAGCGCGTATAAAAAGCTCAAACTGAGTGGTCTTCGAAGTCTTTCCGTTCGATTTCCTGATGGGCGCCTCTGGAAAAAGCGCTGCATAAACTTCAGTCAATCTAAACACAAAGAATTGGAGAGTGTCATCATGCAGGGTCTTCCGACCAGCATCGTCCCATCCATGTGATTTCGGCGTCTTAGATTGAAACTCAAATTCATTTATCGACTTAATGAGGGCACGTTCGATGTCTTCGATTGTCTTACAGAGCACAGGCAACGTGCGCCGAGTCAGCGGTGCTTGAGAGTATGCGCCGAGATGTTCTTCTGCCTGTCGTAAGTTGATTTGCAGGCGTTTGACAATCGATAAAGTATCACTCGCCCATTTCAACTTTTCTGAGTTTGGAGCCGTACCCCCAACTGTTGCCCGCCAATGGTCTGTGAGTTCGGCCACTTCTGACAGTCGGCAGCGCAATCGAAACTGCAGATCGGGATCGTGCAGCTTTATTTTCTTGCCAATGATCTTGATATTTGCCTCGCTATAGATATCGTTCCATGGGTGCGGCCTTCCTTGAAACTGCATGTCGAGAAGCCTCAACCACTCCTCGTGAGACACTGTCAAGTTGTCCGACATATTCTGCCCATTTCTCCAACGCTGCCCGTTTTTCATCGAGGTATGCGTGGCGATTATAGATGGCTGCAACGCCGGAGACGATACCCGATTTATGATTGAGCACAGCTTCGATGATATGGGGCTGGATACCGAGCATGGCCATGTTGGTTGCTACGGTGCGGCGGATATCGTGGATGCGCCAATCAGACTTGCCTACAGCCTTGTCCATGCGATCCTTCAGACGACCAAAACCAGAAATAGGGGTGTCGCCAGTGGTGGTGAACACAAAGTCCGAATTCAAGAACCTTGGGATGGATCTGAGAATCTCAATCGCCAAGGGTGCCAGTGGAATGATGTGCTGCGTTTTGTTCTTGGCGCGTTTTGCTGGTAGCGTCCAAATCGCATGTTCGAAATTGATTTCCGACCAGCACAGGCCCGCAACCTCACCACGGCGTTGGCCTGAGAGTATGATCAGCTTGGCAAATTGCTCGAAGGGAAAGCCTTCGTCCTCCGAGGCCTGCCAGCAGGCGGCAAGCTCCTGTGATGTCAGAACACGGTCTCTAGCGCTTTCCTTGTTCGGCAACTTCAGGCCAGCCACAGGGCTGAAATCCACCGTGCCCCTGTCAACACACCAAGAGAACAACTTCTTGATGGCTGCCAGCGCCCTGTTGGCCCTGTAGGGCGTCTTGGCCGCCAACCCGTCCAGCACCTTCACGATTTCGAGGCGCTTGATGGCGTTGATCGGCCTGTGATTGAGGCTTACAAACTTTGTGAGGATGCGCGACGTTTCCAGCCAATCCCTGTTTCTGGGCTTGGCGTAGAGTTCGATGAATTGGGGAATGACTTCGCCCAGTGTAGGAACTTGTTCTATTGTTAATTCGTCGAACTTGCCAAGCTGGGCTGAATTCAACAGCTCTCTCGCCTTGTCACGCGCATCAGCCAATGACACTACGGGATAATTGCCGATCTTGATCCGTTTGTTCCTGCAGCCCACTCGTGGCATTGCGTACCATATCTTGGCCCCGCGCTTCGACACACGAAGCAGCAGTCCAACCAGCAGAGTATCCCTCACCTCATACCGCTTGCCTTCAGCAGGTTTAAGCCCATCAATAAATTTGGGTGTCAGCTTCTCGCGCATGACACATCCATATAAGGCTATTCAAGAAGCATGTAAGGGACAATTCTGAGCGAAATGAAACGAAATAAAACTCTCTGACAACTTGAGGTCTGCTTTCATTACTACTGCTGACTTCAAGCTTTACACGAGATTGGGCAGCTAAGGGCCACTTGCGGACATCTATGCTCCCCGTTTCCCTGTTCCAAATTGAAGCGGCTTTCTGGAAACAAATTCTCACTCTTTGTGAAGTTATCTAACTTTTGAATTTTGCGGCTTGCAATCAGCGATTTGGAGCGGCGAGACGGTTTTAAGAAATTTAACCGATTTTGCCACACTCTCGCTGCGGCTGAGCATCATTTCTTCATTTTCAATCGTAAGTCATCCATCATTGTCGTTCAAGGGCAGGTGAAAGCAACAATCGCGCCGGAAGGTTTCGCCATTGCTATAGCCAAAGGTGGTGTAGCTCCAAGACCGTTTCGATGCACGCAATGGTGAGTGGATTGTAGAATTGGTCAAATGCGGCGATCACCACGGCCTCAACATTCTTATCATTGATCACGGCTATATGATTAAAGGCTACATTTTGCGCGCCAGTTGCATCGGCATCGCAGATGTAATGCGGCGCTGCAGCAGGCACTTTTTCAGCAAAAAGTGGCGCATGGTCGGCGCACGTAATGCCAGAACCGATGATGCATAGTCTGAGGGTGATAGGATTTTCCCTTGTAAAAATTTAAACTGTGAAGGCTGCTTTGAAAGCTTCCAACGCTTTTTCTTCATCACCTTGTGCATTGGCTTCCATGCCGATGGGGCCCTTATAACCCATGGCTTTCAATGCTGTGGCCACGCCCTTATAGTTGATTTCGCCCGTGCCAGGTTCAAAGCGGCCAGGATTATCGGCCACTTGAATCTCACCAATCCATGGCAGGCATTTTTCACTCCAGCGCACCAAATCACCTTCGCCAATTTGCGTGTGATAAAGGTCGAGATTGATGCGCAGTTGTGGGCGATTGATGGAGGACACCAAAGCTAGCACATCAGCGGTGGTGTTAAACGGGCAGCCAGGGTGTTCCATCAGATTGAGATTTTCAAGCGTGTAAATCACGCCTTCCTCTTCGGCCATATCGCAAATGCGGTTCAATGTATCACACGCTTTCATCCACATTTGGCCTGTGACCAATTGGGTTTGCACAACGGGAATGCCGCCTTCACCAAGGCCAGTGCCATGCAAGTTTAAACGCGCAACACCTAGGCGCTTGCCGATTTGCGCGGTTTCACGAGCCGTTTTCAACATTTCCTCAGCACCTGCATCATCAGCCAATGTGCCGCGCAAATAGCCATTCATGATGGAGAAGGTTGCACCTGATTTTTCGAGCTTGGCGAGATCGTGTTCGGGCCAATTCCATAAGCCAACTTGAAAGCCCATGTCTTTCAGTTTGGCGCAGCGCCATTCGATGGGTTTGTTGCGCCATAACATTTCGGCGCAGGCAGCAAAGGTGAAGGGTGATGTCATTCTATA
>CAXTKN010000225.1:2088-3657 GCA_964244805.1 uncultured Aestuariivirga sp. | reverse complement strand
TGATCAACGAAATGGGCGCATCACCTTTCGTGTTGATTTGCGAACATGCTTCAAACCTTTTGCCACGTCGGTTGGGGATGCTGGGTTTGACCGAGGTCGATCTCAAACGCCATATCGCCTATGACATTGGTGCGGCAGGCACTGCACGCATGCTGTCGCGGCTGCTGGATGCGCCGCTAATCATGCAGCGCTATTCACGCCTCGCTTATGATTGCAATCGCCCGCCTGAACAACTGAGCGCTATGCCAGAGCTGAGTGAGATTTTTGAGATTCCTGGCAACAAGAACTTGAACGCCGACGACAAACTTGCACGGATCAATGAAATCGCCCGCCCCTTTCATGCTGCAATCGAAAGCCACCTCGATACGCGTGCAGCAAACGGCAAGCCCGCCATTCCGGTTTCAATTCACTCATTCACCAAAAACTACAAGGGCAAAGACCGCGCCGTCGAGCTGGGACTATTGTTTGATCGTGACCCTTGGCTGGCTAATCAATTGGTGAAGTCATATCCAGATCTCAATGTGCAGCTGAATGAACCTTACGGGCCAAAAGATGGCGTGATGCATCTGATGAATTTGCATGCGGCCCCGCGCGGCCTGCATCACTTGATGATTGAAATCAGGAATGATCTCATCGACACTGAGCGTGGACAACAACAATGGGCACAACGCCTATCCGTGCCGCTGATGAAAGCGGCCACCAAGGGAGACAAGAAATGAGCAACGGTAAACTGACACTTGAAGAGCTTAAAGCCGAAGTGAAGGCTGGCAACATCGACACTGTTGTAGTAGCTTTCACCGACATGCAAGGGCGCCTGACGGGCAAGCGTTTTCATGCGCAGTTTTTTGTTGATGGCGGATACGAAGAAACCCATGCCTGCAATTATTTGCTCGGCGTTGATATCGAGATGGAACCCGTCCCAGGTTACAAGGCCACAAGCTGGGAAAAGGGTTATGGCGATTTTGTTTTGAAGCCAGATATGGCAACCATGATCCGCACGCCATGGATGCCAGGCTCTGCGCTGGTGTTGTGCGACGTGCTTGATCACCATACGCACGAAGACGTGCCGCATTCCCCACGTGCTATTTTAAAGAAGCAGTTAAAGCGCGTCGAAGCCATGAAAATGAAAGCCTATATGGCTTCTGAATTAGAATTCTTCCTGTTCGATGATAGCTATGAAACCTGCCACACCAAAGGCTATCGTAACATGAAGACCTCGACCTATTTCATCGAGGATTATGGGGTTCAGCAAACCGCGAAGGAAGAAGTTTACATGCGCGCCTTGCGCAATGGCTTGGCGGGCGCTGGCATTCGCGTTGAAAATTCCAAAGGCGAATGGGGCCCGGGGCAGGAAGAAATAAACGTGAAATATGATGAGGCATTGGCCATGGCCGACACCCATGCGATCATCAAAAACGGTTCGAAAGAAATTGCCTATGGTCTCGGCAAAGCCATCACGTTTATGGCCAAGTGGGATTACGGGATGGCTGGCAATTCATCGCACATCCATCAATCGCTTTGGTCTGCCGATGGCAAGACACCGCATTTTTATGACAAGGCCGGCAACCA
>CAXTKN010000225.1:0-1988 GCA_964244805.1 uncultured Aestuariivirga sp. | reverse complement strand
AAGCTCCGCGAGATTCCAAAAACCTTACGCGAGGCGACGGAGCTTCTCGACAAATCCAAATTCCTGCGTGATGCGATGGGTGACGATGTGGTTGATCATTATGTGCACACGGCAAAATGGGAACAATATGAATTCGACCGCCGTATTACTGATCTAGAACTAAAGCGCGGCTTTGAGCGCTATTGACACACATAAACACACACATTATGATGTATGTGTTTATTTTGAGGTTATGATGGGTAAATATGAACCGCTCGGCCAGTTCCTACGCAAACAAAAGCGCGATCGAGTACCCATGACTTTTGCTGAAATCGAAAAAATATTGAACGCCAAACTTCCAGCATCAAAATCCAGCCGGGCATTTTGGAGCAACAACCCGGACAATAACGTGATGACACGCGTGTGGGTAGAAGCCGGTTTTGAAACAGAAGATGTTAGTCCGCAATCCGCAAGCCTTGTGTTTCATCGCAAGAATAAAAAGCCCACAAAGGGCAATGATAAAAAGAGTGATTGGAACAGCATCTATGGCTCTATGAAGGGCATGATAACTTTTGCTCCTGGCTTTGATCCAACGGCACCCGCTTACTCTGCCAAAGAGTGGGAGGATATTGAACGTGAATGGTCTGAAAATTGGGACGTTTTGATGAAACCCATCAATCAGCCATGACCACATCCAATTTTTTGCTCGACACTTGTGTTATTCTATTTGCGCTTGAAGGCGTGAAATTGCACAACGAGGCCCTTTCACAGTTGAGCAAGGCTAGTGAAGAGAATTCGCTGTTTTTGAGTCCTGCCAGCGCTTGGGAAATTGGCAAGTTGGTGGCAACAAAAAAACTCCGTTTACCGATTGAACCTTTGGACTATTTTGAAAAATTTGCGACGACCCAAGGCGTTTCAATTTGCGATCTTACGTCCGAAATCATGGTCCGCTCATCGTTTTTGCCCGACCTCGAACATAGGGATCCGATGGATTGCATTCTCATCGCGACAGCGCGCGTTAACAACTACACAATTATCACCAGAGACCACACAATCCTCGCCTATGGCCGCCAAGGCCACGTTAAAACTCTAGCTTGTTAGGAAAAACAAATGACTATCCCCAATCGCAACATCAATTTCCCTACCGCCATTAAATTTGGTTCAGGCCGCATTAAAGAGCTGGCCGATCATTGCAAAGCCGTAGGCATGAAGCGACCGCTCTTTGTGACTGATCCCGGCCTTGCCAACATGCCGATGGTGCAACAGATTGTGGCTGATGTGAAAAGCGCTGGCCTCGCCATTCAAGTGTTTTCTGAAGTGCGACCTAATCCGGTTGAAGCCAACATTATCGCTGGTGTGAAAGCTTACAAAGCAGGAATGCATGATGGTGTGATTGCATTTGGCGGCGGTTCTGGCCTCGACATTGGCAAGATGATTGCGTTGATGCACGGCCAATCCATTTCCGTGTTTGATCTGGAAGATGTGGATGATTGGTGGACGCGCGCTGATGCAACGCGCATCTCGCCAATTATCGCGGTACCGACCACTGCGGGTACCGGCTCTGAAGTGGGGCGTGCTGGTGTGGTGACGCACCCAACAACGCACGAAAAGAAAATCATATTCCATCCGGCGATTATGCCAAAGGTGGTTATTCTTGATCCTGAACTCACAGTTGGGTTGCCAGCAAAACTCACCGCCGCTACGGGCATGGACGCACTGGCGCATTGCATCGAAGCTTATTGCGCACCCTTCTATAACCCGCTTGCCAAAGGCGTTGGCCTTGAAGGCATGCTGCTCATAAAAGAGAATTTGGCCAAGGCCGTAAAGAAGCCAAACGATATGGACGCGCGCGGCAATATGTTGGTTGCATCCTCAATGGGGGCCACCGCCTTCCAACGCGGTCTCGGCGCAATCCACGCATTGTCTCATCCTTTTGGTGGCCTCTATGACGCGCATCACGGCATGCTCAACGGCATCATTATGCCTTATGTGCTGAAGGCTAATCGCAA
>CAXTKN010000224.1:0-3673 GCA_964244805.1 uncultured Aestuariivirga sp. | reverse complement strand
CCGGTTCAACATCTGGCATTGGGCTGGGCATTGCACGCGGCATGGCCAGCGCCAACGCCAATGTGGTTATCAACGGATTTGGGTCTGCGGCGGAAATCGAACATGAGATTGCAGCGCTCGAAGCATTGGGCAAAGGGCGAGTGGTTTATGACCCAGCCGATATGTCAAAGCCCGACCAGATTGTAGCCATGATCCATGCTGCCGAAGCTCGATTTGGGTCGGTTGATGTTGTCGTCAACAATGCGGGCATTCAAACAGTCGAACCTGTTGAAACCTTTCCGCCAGAACGTTGGGATTTGATTATTGCCATCAATATGAATTCCGCTTTTCACACCACGCGCGCCGCATTGCCCGGCATGAAGAAGCGTGGTTGGGGTCGGATCATCAATATTTCGTCGGCCCACGGCCTTGTGGCCTCACCTTTCAAGTCAGCTTATGTGACGGCAAAGCACGGCATCACCGGATTTACGAAAACGGTAGCTTTAGAAGCGGCGCAAAACGGCGTTACTGTGAATGCCATTTGCCCCGGCTATGTTTTAACGCCGTTGGTTGAAAAACAAATTCCAGAAACCGCTGCAGCACGCGGCATCACGGAAGAACAAGTCAAGCGCGATGTGTTGCTCGCGGCACAATGGACCAAGAAATTTGTGACTGTTGAACAGCTATCAGGCGTGGCATTGTTCCTGTGCTCGGATGCGGCAGAAAATATTACGGGTGTATCGCTGCCGGTCGATGGCGGGTGGACGGCGGCGTAGATGGTTTTTCAAGGCGCACTTCGAGGTGACAGACCGCGCGACGTTATTCGCCGTTCAACAATCATTTCGATCATCAGTTTTCTAACTTTGATCGACTTGTTTGGTGCCCAAGCTTTGCTGCCGCAAATTATTGTCGCGTATAAAGCAAATGCGGGCCTCGCGGGTGTGGCTGTGAACGCCGCAACATTAGGCATGGCTCTATCAGGCATTACCGTGGCGTGGTTTGCCGACCGTATCGACCGCAAACGCGGCATTTGGATTTGCTTGGCTCTACTGTCCATCCCCACGGCGCTCTTATGTCTCACCGACAATATTTGGACCTTCATGGCGCTTCGTGTTGTTCAAGGCACTTTGATGGCGGCGGCATTCACCCTCACCATGACATTTTTGTCTGAGCAGTGCGAAGTCATGGCCATTGGCGGCGCTTTGGCGGCTTATATAACCGGCAATGTGGCCTCCAATCTTTTTGGCCGCTTGGCGGCAGTGACGATGGCGGGTGCAACGGGCCTTTCGGGCACGTTTTTGTTTTTCGCGGTATTGAACATTGCCGGTGCTGTGTTTGCCTATGTGATGATTGGCCCGCGCGATGTTTCACCGCCAAAACGCGGCGGGTCTCCGCTTGCTGCTTGGCGCAGGCATTTTGCTATACCGTCATTGCGCGCCACATTCGGCATTGGCTTTCTGATCCTGTTTATTTTTGTGGGCGTGTTCACCTATGTGAACTTGTATTTGGTAAAAGACATTGGTCTTGCGCCAATGTCTCTGGGCCTCGTCTATCTCATTTTTGCGCCAGCCATCATCACCACGCCACTGGCCGCAAATCAGGTTAAAAAATATGGCCCAAAATTCGCCTTGCTGGTTTCCCTTGCTACTGTTCTTGGTGGTCTGCTGCTCACTCTGAGTGGTTCAGTGTGGATCATCCTTTTAGGCCTTTCAATTATTGGCATGGCTATTTTCTTCGCCCAAGCCGCAGCAACTGGCTATCTGTCAAAATCAGTCACGATGGACCGCGCCCAAGCCAACGGGCTATATCTAACCAGCTACTATCTCGGCGGTCTTTTGGGGGCCGTGGTGCTGGGCCAGATCAACATGCAATATGGCTGGCAGGGCACAGCAGTGGCACTTGGCTTGGCCACGCTTCTGGCGGTCTTTTTGACGCGAAAAATAAAGTCTTAGAACTTTCGCTTGGTATCTGTAAACGGGTAAGCATTATCAAGCCGTTTCAAGAAAGCTCTCAATGCGCCTGTCATATCCGTTTTCCCCTTCGCACCAAGTTTTTGCTGCCTTTGCAATTTACGCGTTCGCAATGGGCAATATCTATCCGAGGCTTGGTGATGTGCAATTGGCCATGGGGGTTGATAAAGCCGCGCTCGGATTGGGGTTAATCGGCCTCCCGCTTGGCACTTTGACGTCGATTACATTGGCAGCGCCACTACTGGAGCGCATTGGCCACCGCATGGTTCTGATGGTGGGTATTCCCTTGATTGCGCTATTTTTAGCAATCGCCGTTCATGCGCCTTCGCCACTTGTTTTATTCGTGTTACTTTATCCCGTTGGGTTCGTGATTGGCTGTGTTGAGATTATTGTAAATGTTGAAGCTGATCGCACCGAAAATGCGCTTGGCTACCGGATTATGAACCGGTGCCATGCGTTTTGGAGTATTGGATTTTTTTCAGCTGGTTTTTTTGGCGCATGGATGGCATCCTTAGGCCTATCGCCGCAACTGCATTTGGGCCTTGTGGTTCCGCTTTCAATCGCCGGCGTTTGGGTTGCTTTGGCCAATTTTGTTCCCGCCACCAAACGAATTGAAGAAAGCGTTGAAAAAGCGCCGCGATTTGCTTGGCCAAGTTTCGCGATAGTTTTGCTGTTTAGTGTCACAGCCAGCGCGATGCTGCTTGAAGGTGGGAGCATGGATTGGTCTGCTATCTACATGCGTGACAGTTTTGCAGCGGGTCCCTTCCTTGCGGGCATTGCTGTTGCCGCATTCGCCATCAGCCAGGCAACATCGCGATTTTTTGCGGATATTTTTGTTGAAAAATATACACCTGTTATCTTTGTTCGATACTTGCTGGTCATTTTATTGGTGGGAAGCCTTGTTACTTATTTTTCAATTTCGCCGATCATGTCTCTGATTGGTTTTGCTTTGATGGGCATTGGAACAAGCGCCATATTTCCATTGGCGATATCCGCCGCAGCACAACGCACAGATCGGCCCTCGGCGATCAATGTTGCATCCTTGGTGCAACTTGCTTTCACGATGTTTTTGTTAGGGCCACCACTTTTGGGCTTTGTAGCCCAACATTGGGGCATACGTTCGGCTTACGGGGTTGCAATTCCGTTGGTTATATT
The DNA here is from genome assembly GCA_964244805.1 of uncultured Aestuariivirga sp. Taxonomy (GTDB): domain Bacteria; phylum Pseudomonadota; class Alphaproteobacteria; order Rhizobiales; family Aestuariivirgaceae; genus Aestuariivirga. The sequence goes on along the minus strand of CAXTKN010000224.1, from coordinate 569 downwards.
AAGTTTGTTGACGTCTGGCTCCCTCGGAAAACATGCTCTAAAATGACGCGCCTTAAGATCGACACTTAATTCCGGTGCGTATCATCAGAAGCACGCAGAATCGAAGGAATATTTTTAGATGATTGCAGAATTGGGCCATTTTGCTTTGTTACTGGCTTTGATGACAAGCATCGTGCAGGCCACACTGCCGCTTTATGGTGCGCAGCGCGCTGATCGTGGATTGATGGCGCTTGGCAGTTATGCGGGGGTTTGCTCGTTTCTTCTCGTCGCCATTTCTTTTGCGTGTTTGGCCTATAGTTTTGTGATTTCCGATTTTTCGGTTTTATTGGTTGCGGCAAATTCGCAAATTGCCAAACCGCTCATTTATAAAATCACCGGGGTTTGGGCCAATCATGAAGGCTCGATGATGCTGTGGGTTTTGATTTTGGTGCTCTTTGCTGCAGCCATTGCAATCTTTGGCAACAATTTGCCAGACACTTTAAAAGCCCGTGTGCTTGCTATTCAGGGCATGATTGCGAGCGCTTTTCTCGCCTTTGTTATTTTTACATCAAACCCCTTCATCCGTTTGG
>CAXTKN010000223.1:0-3704 GCA_964244805.1 uncultured Aestuariivirga sp. | reverse complement strand
TCTGCTGAAGGCCATGATGTGAAGGTGCAAGATGTGAAGGGCGCGCATTTTGAATTAGGTCCAAAGAAACGTATCGATCTTAGCACGCAAGATTCAATCCTCATGCGCCAAGACCCGCCTTTCGATATGGGCTACATCACCGCCACACATCTGCTGGATATGATCCATCCAAAAGTGCTGGTGGTAAATGATCCCACAGAAGTACGCAACGCACCGGAAAAACTTTTCATTCTGAAATTCCCAGACCTCATGCCGCCCACTTTGATCACGCGTGATGTAAACGAAATCAATATATTTCGTCAGCTTCATTCAGATGTGATTCTCAAACCGCTTTACGGCAATGGTGGTTCGGGTGTTTACCGCACAAGCAATAGTGATCAGAATTTTTCTTCAATCCTAGAAATGTTCAATGAACTTTATAACGAGCCTTATATCGCACAGAAATATTTGCCCGATGTGCGCAAAGGCGATAAGCGAATTATATTAGTCGACGGCAAAGTGGCGGGTGCCATTAACCGCATTCCTGCTGAACATGATAATCGCTCCAACATGCATGCAGGTGGAGTGGCAGCGCCAACGGAACTCACCAAACGCGAACACGAAATTTGCGAAGCCATCGGGCCAGAGCTTAAACGGCGTGGCCTGATTTTCACAGGTATCGATGTAATCGGTGACTACATGACAGAGATCAACGTCACCTCCCCCACCGGCATCAGACAAGTGAAGCGCTTTGGTGGCGCTGATATTGCTGCGCTGATTATGGATGCGATTGAGGCGAAGCGTTGAGTAAGCTCGGCCTCATCGCCTTTGATGCTGATGATACATTGTGGCACAACCTCATACACTTTGATGCTGCGCAAAAACAATTTGGCCAGATGTTTTCAAACTATATGCCCGAAGCACAAGCTATCGCCACCCTCGAAAAAACTGAGAGCCACAACATCAAGACTTATGGCTTCGGCGTGAAAAGCTTCACCTTGTCGATGATTGAAACAGCAATCAAAATTTCTGACGGCGAAGTGGAATCCCGCACCATCACCAAGCTGATGGAGATGGGCCGTGATATGCTGGATCATGACATCGAGCTTCTGCCCCATGTCGAAGACACGTTGAAAACGCTGCACGGCGATTACAAATTGCTGCTCATCACCAAGGGCGATCTGCATCATCAAGAAAGAAAGGTGCTGGCATCTGGTCTGGCGCATTATTTTGAAGGCGTTGAAATCGTCTCGGATAAAAAACCCGAAACCTATCACCGCATCGCCAAACGCCACGCCAGCACCACTGCGCAAATGCTGATGGCGGGCAACTCCATCCGCTCCGACGTGCTGCCGATGATCGCAGCCGGAGGCATTGGTGTTTACGTGCCCTTCGAAATGATCTGGGATCACGAACATGAAGAGGTGCCGGCCGATACGGAGCGCTTTTATGAAGTGAAAGATTTGAATGGGATTGTGGATTTGGTGCGGGGGATCAAGGGCTAAAACCAAGACGAGCGTATTGTTCTCTAATTGTTCTTGACTCTTCAAACCGCTTTGCTAGCGTAGCCCCGACGGGCTGGGGAATTGAACATGACATCGCGGGTTGGCACGGTTGCGTTTCAGGGGGTGGAGGCAGTTGCTGTTGATGTGCAGGCGCAGTTTATCGGCGGCCAAGTTTTGTTTCAAGTGGTGGGCCTTGGCGATAAGGCCATTGCCGAAAGCCGCGAGCGGGTGCGCTCTGCCCTTCATGCCATTGGTTTAGCACTGCCGGGCAAAAGATTGGTGGTGAATTTATCGCCTGCTGATTTGCCCAAGGAAGGCAGCCATTATGATTTGCCGATTGCGCTGGCTGTGTTGTCAGCACTCGGTGTGATCCCGCCGGATTTTTTGGATCGTTATGTGGTGATGGGCGAATTGGCGCTGGATGGCAGTTTGCTTCCCGTATCTGGGGCGTTGCCCGCGGCGATGGCTGCCAATGCGCGTGAGTTGGGTTTGATTTGCCCTAAAGCCTCTGGATCAGAAGCCGCATGGGCGGGCGATGATATTGATATTTTAGCACCAGAGAATTTGATTCAGCTGATCAATCATGTGAAGGGCACGCAAGTTTTAACGCGGCCCAAACCGCATCTGGCAATCATCGAAAGCAAGCTGCCTGATCTTTCTGATATTAAAGGCCAAGAGGCAGCCAAACGCGCTTTGGAGGTTGCCGCCGCTGGTGGCCATCATATGATCATGGTCGGCCCGCCGGGTGCTGGCAAATCCATGCTGGCCCAGCGCCTGCCCTCCATCCTGCCGCCCATGGACGCGCGCGAGATGCTCGACATTTCGATGATCGCTTCCCTCGGTGGTGAATTGAAGGACGGGCAACTCACGCGTCGCAGGCCTTTCCGCGCACCTCATCATTCCGCTTCCATGCCAGCTTTGGTTGGTGGCGGCCTTCGCGCCAAGCCGGGCGAGATGGCATTAGCTCATCATGGTGTATTATTCCTTGATGAGCTCCCCGAATTTCAGCCCCGTGTTCTTGAAGCTTTGCGCCAGCCGATGGAGTCTGGCGAGGCGGTGGTGGCGCGTGCCAACTATCACATTACGTACCCTGCCCGCTTTCAATTGATCACCGCCATGAACCCATGCAAATGCGGTATGGCTGGCGAACCTGGCCATACCTGCAGGCAGGGCCCGCGATGTGCAGCAGATTATCAACAGCGCATTTCAGGGCCTTTGCTTGACCGGATGGATTTGCAAATTGAATTATCAGCCGTGCGCGCCACGGATTTGATCTTGCCATCGCCCAAAGAAAAAAGTGCTGATGTTGCAATCCGTGTGGCCAAAGCGCGCGCTATTCAGTTTCGACGCTTTGCTGAAATGGGCCATGCGAATTTACGGGTGAACGCGCAGGCCGACGGCGACGTTCTCGAAGCCATCACGGTTCTCGATGCTGCTGGTATGACTTTGATCCGCGATGCTGCTGATGCCATGAACCTATCAGCGCGTGGTTATCACCGCGTGCTCCGCGTAGCTCGCACTATTGCAGACCTTGATGGTAGTGCGAATATTTCGCGCCTGCATTTGGCTGAGGCTTTGAGTTACCGGCAAAAACCAGCGGGGCTCAGGCAAGCTGCATAACCGTTTAGCCTCTGTTTACTGTGATTCAACAGCGTAATCATTTCGCAATCTGCCTATGTCAAAAAGGCGTTTAAATTCCGAGTGAGTTGCATTGCGTTGACACAGATGGATCATAATAAACTTCTAGCCCACCGCTTGACGGCCAATAGCGCCAGCAATCAGAAAACTGCGGTTGCTGTCGCCTTGGCTGCTGTCGTGGCGAGCTTGGCACTTGTGGCAATTGTCATGGCCGCCGCTCATTCGGGTCATTTCATTATAGCAAGCACGACTTTGCTGGTCGGCACATTCTTGATTGCTATAACTGCAATCCGAATTCTCTATGTGATCCAAGAACAAAGACTGCATGAACTTTTAACTGCAATCACAACAGCTGAGCTGGCGCGCGACACAGCAGAGGCCGCAGCCCGCGAAAAATCGAGGTTGCTGGCTACCATGAGCCATGAAATCCGAACACCACTTAATGGAGTCATCGGTATGGTCGGCCTGTTGCTCGAAACCGAACTTACGCCGGAACAACGTAACTATACTGCAACCGCCAACTCCTCAAGCCGCACGTTGCTGTCAATCATCGATGAAATTCTTGATACGGCCAAAGCCCAA
>CAXTKN010000222.1:0-3705 GCA_964244805.1 uncultured Aestuariivirga sp. | reverse complement strand
ATTCATCACCGTTACATTTCATCTTTCCGCCGGCCTTTATGCGTGAAGCTTCAATTCGCATCGCTGCGCAATGGGAACCAAGAGATTTACAAGCTGCGCTGGAATTGGTCTCGAGCGGCAAGCTTTCACTTGACGGTTTGATCACGCATCGCAGTGCGGCCTTTGATGCTGCTTCAGCCTATGAAACTGCGTTTAGTAACACCGAGTGCCTGAAGATGGTGCTTGATTGGAGAACATTTCAATGAATTCGCTCAACCATAGTTTTTTAACCGCTGCAGAGCAGTTGAAAGCGGAAGCGGCCATTGAGCCTGATCCCGTCCATACAGGTGAAATTAAAAAAGAAACCCAAGTGATCGCCATTTATGGCAAGGGTGGTATTGGCAAGAGTTTTACACTCGCCAACCTCTCTTACATGATGGCCCAAACCGGAAAGCGCGTGCTGCTGATTGGTTGCGATCCAAAGAGCGACACCACATCATTGCTATTCGGCGGCAGAGCTTGCCCCACCATTATTGAAACGTCAGCCAAGAAAAAACTGGCTGGCGAAGAAGTGAAAATTGGTGACGTTTGTTTCAAGCGCGATGGTGTGTTCGCGATGGAACTGGGCGGCCCAGAAGTGGGTCGCGGTTGTGGTGGACGCGGCATTATTCATGGCTTTGAACTTCTCGAAAAACTCGGATTTCACGAATGGGGTTTTGACTATGTGCTGCTCGACTTTTTAGGTGACGTTGTCTGCGGTGGCTTCGGCCTGCCGATTGCTCGTGATATGTGCCAGAAAGTTATCGTTGTTGGCTCTAACGATTTACAATCGCTCTACGTCGCCAACAATGTGTGTTCTGCTGTTGAATATTTCCGCAAACTCGGCGGCAATGTGGGTGTGGCCGGGATTGTTATCAACAAAGACGATGGTACCGGTGAAGCCCAAGCGTTCGCTGAAAAGGTTGGCATTCCCGTTCTCGCTTCTATTCCTGCCAACGACGATATTCGCAAAAAGAGCGCGAACTATGAAATCATCGGCACCAACACGAGTGAGTGGGGGCCATTATTTGAAATGCTCGCCATTAATGTTGGTGAGGCCCAACCGATGCGTCCAACGCCATTGACGCAAGATGGTCTTCTGAACTTGTTCTCGAGCGATATCACCGGCCGTGATGTGGTTCTTCAACCTGCAAGCCAAGAAGATATGTGCGGCGGCACCCTTACGCAAAAGACTTCACTCGAAGTGATTTACGACGAGGTATGATGCTGTGACCACTTTGATTGACACATCGGAGAGAATGCCAGCGCCACAAGCGTCGGCAGCTCCGATTGCGTTAACATCGGAAGGTTCTTGCAATAACAAATCTGAACTGCACGCGGCGGCCACCAAAGCTGGCAAATCGGAAACTCTAGAACAATATGCCAAGGATTATCCTGTTGGCCCCCATGACCAACCACAAAGCATGTGCCCAGCCTTTGGTTCATTGCGCGTTGGCCTTCGGATGCGCCGCACCGCGACTATTCTTTCAGGCTCAGCCTGCTGTGTTTACGGCCTGACGTTTACATCACATTTCTATGGTGCAAAACGCAGTGTGGGCTATGTACCTTTCAATTCGGAATCTTTAGTCACCGGAAAATTGTTTGAAGACATTCGCGAAGCAGTTTTTGCGATGGCCAAGCCCGAAGATTATGATGCAATTGTCGTGACCAATCTTTGCGTGCCGACAGCGTCCGGCGTGCCACTGCAATTGCTGCCCAAAGAAATTAACGGCGTGCGCATAATTGGAATTGACGTGCCAGGTTTTGGTGTTCCCACCCATGCTGAGGCTAAAGATGTTTTATCTGGTGCCATGTTGAAATATGCGGCTGGCGAAATTCGCAGCGGCCCCGTAGCGCGGCCACGCACCAAAGCTGAATTGCCAACCATCACAATGCTGGGCGAAATGTTCCCGGTCGATCCCATTATGATTGGCCGCATGTTAGCACCCATGGGACTGGCCGCCGGACCTGTGGTTCCAACTCGCGAATGGCGCGAATTATTTGCTGCCTTTGATTGTGCGGCGGTCGCTGCCATTCATCCATTCTACACAGCAAGCATTCGCGAATTTGAGGCAGCAGGCCGCAAAGTGGTGGGGTCGGCTCCTGTTGGTTATGACGGCACAGCCGATTGGCTTGAAGCGATTGGCAAAGCTTGTGGCATTTCAGCTGATGCGCGCGCCGCCGCGCAAAATGCAATTCTGCCTGCCATCAAAGGTGCGCTTTCGGCAAAACCGATTAAGGGCCGCATCACGCTTTCTGGATATGAAGGCTCAGAACTTTTGGTGGCACGTCTGCTCATCGAAAGTGGTGCCGAGGTTCCTTATGTTGGCACAGCATGCCCGCGCACGGCTTGGTCTGATCCGGACCGCGTGTGGTTAGAGCAGCGCGGCGTTCAAGTGCAGTTCCGGGCTTCGTTGGAAAATGATATACAAGCGATGCTAGATCATCAACCAGATCTCGCAATCGGCACAACACCAGTGGTGCAAAAGGCCAAGTCGCTTTCTATACCCTCGCTCTATTTTACCAATTTGATTTCGGCACGGCCATTGATGGGGCCCGCTGGTGCAGGCTCACTCGCGCAAGTGATTATGGCCGCAATAGGTAACCAACACCGCTTTGACGAGATGAGCAATTTCTTTGAAGGCGTGGGCGCAGGTCATACCGCTGGCATCTGGCGCGATGTGCCGGTGGATCGTCCTGAGTTCAAGAAAAAATATGCAGGCATGTTGGCAGCAAAAGCCAAATCCGAAGAATCGGTGGGGACTTGAGCAATGCTGGTTCTTGATCACGATAGAGCAGGGGGATACTGGGGTGCAGTTTATGTGTTCTCGGCTATCAAAGGATTGCAAGTCATCATTGATGGCCCAGTAGGCTGCGAAAATTTACCAGTCACCTCAGTGCTGCATTACACCGACGCTTTGCCGCCCCACGAACTTCCTATTGTTGTCACAGGCCTTGGCGAAGAAGAGCTGGGCCAACATGGCACTGAGGGTGCCATGCGCCGCGCTCATAAAACACTTGATCCTGGCTTGCCAAGCGTGGTTGTCACTGGCTCAATTGCTGAAATGATTGGCGGCGGTGTTACACCGCAAGGCACAGGCATTCAGCGCTTCCTTCCGCGCACCATTGATGAAGACCAATGGCAAAGTGCTGATCGTGCTCTGATGTGGCTGTGGACTGAATTTGGCGCGAAGAAAAAGAATGCGACTCAGAGGAAGCCAAGGACCGAAGGTGAAAAACCTCGTGTCAATATTATTGGCACAATTTACGGAACTTTCAATTCACCATCCGACCTCACAGAAATCATCCGGTTGGTTGAAGGCATTGGCGCCGAAGTAAACTTATCATTCCCGATGGGAAGTCATTTGGCTGAGGTGCCACGCCTTGCTAATGCGGATGTGAACATTTGCATGTACCGCGAATTTGGCAGGAAGCTTTGTGAGCAATTAGACCGGCCCTACCTGCAAGCCCCAATTGGTTTGCACTCGACTACGAAGTTCTTGCGTAAACTGGGTGAGCTTTTGGGTCTTGATCCAGAACCGTTTATTGAGCGTGAAAAGCACACAACCATTAAACCCCTGTGGGATTTGTGGCGTTCGGTCACACAAGACTTTTTCGGCACCGCCAGTTTTGGCATTGTGGCCAGCGATACATATGCTCGCGGCGTGCGGAATTTTCTCGAAGAAG
>CAXTKN010000221.1:0-3720 GCA_964244805.1 uncultured Aestuariivirga sp. | reverse complement strand
TGCGGCTGAACGAGGCTGCTGACGTGGTGCAAATGTTCCGCGAGCACTATAATTTAAAATTGGTGCATGTTGATGCGTCAGACGAATTCATCACTGCGCTGGAAGGCGAGGACGATCCTGAGAAGAAGCGCAAGACGATTGGCCGACTTTTCATTGAAGTGTTTGAACGCGAAGCCAAGAAAATTGGTGGTGCTGATTTTCTGGCGCAAGGCACCTTGTATCCAGACGTGATCGAGAGCGTGTCATTCACCGGTGGGCCATCAGTCACCATCAAGTCACATCACAATGTGGGAGGATTGCCTGAGCGGATGAACATGAAGCTGGTTGAGCCCTTGCGCGAACTCTTCAAAGATGAAGTGAGGAAACTGGGACAAGAGCTAGGTTTACCCGCGCATTTTATTGGCCGCCACCCATTCCCCGGGCCTGGCCTTGCGATCCGATTGCCTGGTGGAGTGACACGCGAGAAGCTTGAGATTTTACAAAAAGCGGATGCGATTTACATTGATGAAATTCGCAAAGCTGGTTTGTATGATAAAATTTGGCAGGCCTTTTCGGTGTTGCTGCCTGTGCGCTCAGTCGGTGTGATGGGCGATGGCCGCACTTATGACCGCGTGTTGGCATTGCGCGCTGTGACGAGCGTTGACGGGATGACAGCGGATTTCTATCAGTTCGATATGAATTTTCTGGGCCGCGCCGCCACGCGCATCATCAATGAAGTGAAAGGTGTGAGCCGTGTGGTTTATGATGTGACCAGCAAACCGCCGGGGACGATTGAGTGGGAGTGAAAGTCACACCTTCGTCGAGTTTAACGCATCTTCAATTTGACTGCGAAAGTGCAGAAGCATTTCTGCTAGTTGTTGTTTTTTTGATTGGAAACGTACCGAAGGCAGCGGGATTGAAATTGCGAAGATGTTTCCGGTTGCACTTTGGAAAGCTGTGCCAATCGCGCTGATGCCTTCCATGTGCTCGTCATTGTCTTCGGCAAAACCATTATTTCGTGCAACTTGAATTTCGCTCAGCAAGCGATTTAAGTTTGCAGGCTCAGTGTGAATGGTTGAACGCAGTCTGCTCAATACATCGTCATCTGACATGAATGAAAGAGCCGCCTTGCCATTTGCCGTGTTGTGGAGCGGAAAGATTTCGCCAACAGAAGAAATGGTGCGCAGCCGTTGGCTGCCTGAGACTTGATCAACAAATACCAAATGATCACCCTTAAGTTCTGCCAGGTCGACAGTTTCGCCAGTGCTATGTGAAAGCTCCTTCAGATAAGGGTGTGCTATCTCAACTACATCAATACGTTGGGCCAAAGCGATTGCGTGGAGACCAAGGCCAATACGAATGCTGCGGTGGGTGCCATCGGTTTGCAGCAATCCTTCTGTGACCAGCGCATTCACAATGCGCTGCACAGTTGAACGGGGCAGGGCCAGTTCTGCTGCTATTTCACCAAGGCTCAGACCCGCATTAGAAGCACCGCAAACCCGCAATACCGCTGCTGCTCTTGAAATGACTTGAATGCCGAGTTTGCGCATGATTGCTTCCTATAGTGTATCGTAATGCAGTGCAAGTTTTTCATATTGACAAGTGTTTTGGCATTATCGTACCGTATTGCAAAACAATAAATGTGGGAGGAACAACACGATGGTCAAAGTGCGTGGCATCGAATTTCAGGGAAATCTGGATAATGCGATGGGGCTTGAGTTCACGAACCTGTCGCATCGGTGGGGGTTTCAATGTCCGAACTGGCCATATTTCCCAGATGTGAAAATCGAGCGTATTCACTACATGGCCAAATCTGGTGTGTTGTCACAACGCATCACCACTTCGATGCATTCGACAACGCATATCGATGCGCCAGCCCATGTTGTTCAAGGAACGCCGTTCATCGATGAAGTGCCGCTGCCACATTTCTTTGGTTCTGGCATTGTGGTGCCGATGCCGAAGAAAAAGTGGGAGTCCATTACGGCCGATGATTTGGAAAAAGCTTGTGGCAAAGCCATTCGCCCGCATGATGTTTTAATCCTGAACACGGGTTGGCACAAAGTTTATGAGGATGGTGATTACTTTGCATATTGCCCGGGCTTTGTGCCCTCCGCCGGACAGTGGATGGTTGATCATCAGGTAAAAGTGGTTGGCCATGACACACAGGCCAATGATCATCCGTTGGCCACAGCCATCGGCCCGCAGCGCAATGGACCATTGTTGCCGCATTTGGAAAAAGAATATTTCGAATGGTCTGGTGGCCATGATTGGGCAAAGGATTTTCCAGATTGGGAACCTGTCCACCAAATTCTCTTCAAGAATGGTATTCTCGGAATTGAAAATGTCGGTGGAGATTTGGATTCTGTAACCGGCAAGCGTTGTACATTTGCATTTTTTCCTTGGAATTGGGACAAAGGCGATGGCTGCATCATCCGCCTTGTTGCCATCACTGATCCATCGCAGAACTACCGCATAGAGCGCGGAGACAAATTCTAATGCTGGTGAAACGATTTGCCGACGCACAAAAATATGAAGCTCCCAATCATCGCGGTGTTGTCGGGTTGCGGTTGCAGGGCTTTGAAGACGGCGGCCCAAAAAATCAATGGGTGGGTTACTCGCAATTTTTGCCCGGTGGCGGGGCAGGACCCGATTCCACGCCGTTTGAAAAAGTCTATGTTGTTCTTGATGGCGAGATGACCGTGCTGATCGACGGCACTGAAACAATTCTGCGCCCGATGGATAGCTGCACTATTCAACCGGGTGAAGTGCGAGAGATTATCAACCGCGCCAATTCAGTTTGCAAAATGCTGGTTGTCGTTCCTTATCCTGGGGTGGTGAAGCCATGACCAGTTTAGAAGAATGGACATTGGATCCCGCTTCACTTTTTGACGTAAAGGGTAGAGTAGCAATTATAACTGGCGCTTCCGGAGCTTTCGGTAGCGTTGCAGCTAGGGTATTGGGCAAAGCTGGCTGTAAATTGATATTAGTGGCCGGAAATTCGCACGAGCTCAAGTTGTTGTCAGATGAGTGCAAAGCGATGGAGGTGGAAGTTCTTGCTTTGAATTTTCGACCTTACACGGAGCAAGCATGCGTCGATATAGTTGCGAGTGCTGTTGCTCGATTTGGGCGCGTCGATATTCTAGTGGTTGCCTCTGGAAAAAATGACGTCTCCAAAATAACCGATATGTCTCCTGAACGTTTTCTCGACGTGATGGATGCGAATGTTACGCAGAGTTGGTTGATGGCTAAGGCCGCAACGGCGCAAATGTTGAAGCAGGGTGAAGGCGGAAAGATTGTTCTCATGTCGTCGGCGCGTGGTTTGCTCGGCCACCCTGCTGGCTACACTGCTTATTGCGCTTCAAAAGCCGCTATCGATGGCATGACAAAAGCGCTGGGTTGTGAGCTTGGCCCCACAGGCATTACCGTCAATGCGATTGCGCCCACGGTTTTTCGTTCACCCCTCACAGCATGGATGTTTGCTGATGATGAAAAAGCAAAAACCACACGGGCTGGTTTTTTAGCCCGTGTTCCAAAAGGCCGTTTGGGCGAACCTTCTGATCTGGCGGGACCATTGTTATTTCTCACCTCACGCGCATCTGATTTTTATACGGGCCATGTGCTTTATGCCGATGGCGGTTATACGGCTGGGTGACACATGCAAGGCTTACATCTCCAGCATATTACCACGGTCATGCATGAAGGGTCCGAACTGCCATTTCACCGAAGCTTCATGGCGGGCCA
>CAXTKN010000220.1:0-3722 GCA_964244805.1 uncultured Aestuariivirga sp. | reverse complement strand
CCTTCGATAAAAGCAAAATGCACATCATTTTCACGCCCAGATAGAGGCGTGCGCGAGACCTCATTGTCCTTTGCATCAAAGACACAAAAGAAAATCCGCGTAGCATGAGACGACCAAACGGCGACGTTGGCGCCACCCAGCAAAAGCGTAACCCCCAGCGGTGAAGCTGTGGCATTATTGATTCTTGAATTCATCAGGTAATAACTGTTGGTGCAGGGCGGCCCGTATTGGCCTGGATGGCGGCAATGCTGTTGGCCTGTCCAATCAAGTCGGCAAGTGCAGCTTGCGTTTCTACATTGTGCTTTGCTACATCGGCTTCAAATTTTTCAATGTACACACGAAGTGTTGCACCTGCTGTGCCCGTGCCAGAGAGACGGTAGATAATGCGCGAGCCGTTTTCATATACCAAGCGAATACCTTGGCCTTCAGTGAATGAATTATCGACAGGGTCGCGGTAAGAAAAATCATCTGCAGTTTTTATGCCATTTTTACCGACAAAGCCGTTCAAGCTTTTGCGTAAATTATTCATCAGATCATTGGCGCGTGCCAAATCAACTTCTTCATAATCATGACGCGTATAGAAGTTGCGGCCATATTCAAGCCAATGGGATTTTACGATTGCCTCTACACTCTCGCGGCGCTTGGCCAGAATGTTAAGCCACATCAAAACTGCCCACACGCCATCTTTCTCACGCACATGGTTTGAACCCGTACCAAAACTTTCTTCGCCACACACAGTGGCCATGCCAGCGTCAAGCAAATTGCCAAAAAATTTCCAGCCCGTTGGCGTCTCAAAACTTGGCACGCCCAGTTTCTTGGCCACCAAATCCGCTGCGCATGATGTGGGCATAGAGCGCGCCACACCCGCAATGCCCGCCGCGTAGGCAGGCGCGAGCTGTGCATTGGCAGCGATAATCGCTAGTGAATCGGATGGCGTCACATACATATTGCGCCCGATGATCAGATTGCGGTCCCCATCGCCGTCGGAAGCCGCCCCAAAATCTGGGCCATTGCTTGAAAGAACCAACTCGCAAAGTTCTTTCGCATGAACCAAATTAGGATCAGGATGATGACCGCCAAAATCTGGCAAAGGAACGCCATTCATAACCACATTCTGGGCACCCAAAATATCTTCAAAAATCCGCATTGCATAGGGCCCGGTAATAGCGCCCATACCATCAAACTTCATCTTGAAACCCGATTTAAACAGATCGCGGATGGCATCAAAATCAAACAGCTTTTGCACAAGCGCAGCATAATCAGAAACCGGATCAATCACTTCGACGATGATGTTGCCAAGTTCGATCTCGCCAATTTTGTTAATATTTATATCTTGGGTATCAAGCGTTTTATATGTTGAAATCGTTTTTGTTTTTGCAAATATCGCATCGGTAATTTTTTCCGGCGCGGGCCCACCATTGCCTGCATTGTATTTTATGCCGAAATCACCATCAGGCCCACCGGGGTTATGACTGGCGGATAATATGATGCCACCGAACGCAGCATTTTTTCGAATGAGATGGGACGCGGCAGGTGTCGACAACAATCCACCCTGTCCGACAATCACCCGCCCAAAACCATTAGCCGCCGCCATCCGAATGGCGATTTGGACAACTTGAGGATTATAGTAACGACCATCACCGCCAATCACCAAGGTTTTGCCAGCAAATCCTTCGAGTGAATCGAAAATTGATTGTATGAAATTCTCTGCATAATGCGGTTGTTGAAACACAGATACTTTTTTGCGCAGTCCCGACGTGCCGGGCTTCTGTCCATCAAAAGGTTTTGTCGCAACCAACTCAAACATCAAACAAGCCCTTTATAAACTGCTGCATAGGCAGCCGCACTATGATCCCAAGAAACATCCGCGTTCATTCCCCGAAGCTGTATATTTTTCCATGCAGTCTTGTCGTTGTAAAGTGTTGCAGCCCGCGTCAACGCGTTTTGCAATGAAAAATTGTCGACAGGCGAAAATTGCACGCCCGTGGCAACACCTGCCCCCAATGCGGCATCATTGGCATCAATGATCGTATCCGCAAGTCCGCCGGTCCGCGCCACAACAGGCACACAGCCATAACGCAAACCATAAAGCTGTGTCAGACCACAAGGCTCAAAACGCGAAGGCACCAGCATTGTATCGCATCCGCCCTGCACCAGATGTGAGAGCGCTTCATCATACGCGGTCACCACGCCAATGCGGCCGGGATGTTTGGCAGCAGCCGCCATAACCGCAGCTTCAATTGCTGCTTCACCCGTACCGATAAGCGCGAGCCTGGCACCAGTGCCAACCAACCAATCAAGCAAAGACGCAAAAATATCGAGGCCTTTTTGCCAGGTCAGACGGCTGACGACGCCATGAATAATCCCGTCGCCCGGTTCCAAGTTGAAACGCTTTTCAATCGCACGCTTGTTCGCAGCACGGTTTGAAACATCTGCCGCAGAATAATTCGCGGCCAAAGCTTTATCTGTTGCGGGGTTCCAAACATCAATATCAATGCCGTTAACGATCCCGCTCAAACTCGCTCTACGAGATTGCAAAAGTCCCTCAAGCCCCATGCCATAATCAGCGGTACAAATTTCACTGGCATAAGTAGGGCTAACGGTGGTGATCGCATTGGCACATGCAAGGCCGCCTTTGAGAAAACTCAGGTTACCGTAAAATTCCACGCCATCAATGGCAAAGGCCTGCGGCGGCAAATCGAGAATATTGAAATACGCAGCCGGAAACTCACCCTTGAATGCAATATTATGAACCGTCATAACGCTTTTTGGGCCGCCGCTATATTTGGTATAAACCGCAGCAAGCGCTGATTGCCAATCATGCAGGTGCAACACATCAGCCTTATAATTACCAAGTTCGCCTCTCGCCAGTTGCGCAGCCACTTGACTAAGGGCTGCAAAGCGCTGGGCATTGTCAGGCCAGTCTTTACCGTCTGGCCCGAGATACGGATTGCCCTTGCGGTCAAACAAATGCGGCGCATCCAATACAAACACATCAAGACCCTTGGCTTTGCCCGCAAGCAGCGTGGCCGTTCCACCCATCAATTTTGCAAAACTATGGAATGGGGCAAGCTTATCCAACGCTGCCATCACAGCCGGATAACCCGGCAACAATGTGCGCATCGTAACGCCTTGTTTTGCCAAAGCAGCAGGCAAAGCCCCGGCCACATCGGCAAGCCCGCCAGTTTTAATCAGCGGATAGACTTCAGAGGCAACCGACAGAACCTGCATCAGGAAAGTCGATCAATCATCGGTTGGGTGATCAGGCAAACACCGCCTTCGCTGCGCCGGAAACGTTTGGCATCGAGAATTGGATCTTCGCCCACTACAAGACCTTCAGGAATCACAACATCGCTATCAATCACCACCTTACTCAGTCGTGCATTGCGGCTGACGAAGACACGCGGCAACACCACAGCTTCATCCAACGCTGAAAATGAATTCACCCGCACGCCAGTAAACAGCAATGTGCGCTTGATCGAACCACCTGAAACAATGCACCCGCCTGACACAAGTGAAGAAACAGCCTGACCGCGTCTGCCATCAATATCATGCACAAATTTTGCCGGCGGTGTGACTTCACCATAAGTCCAGATCGGCCAATCCTGATCATAGAGATCAAGCAAAGGCAGCGTATCCGTCAAATCAACATTGGCTTCCCAATAGGCATCAATGGTTCCCACATCGCGCCAGTAAGAAGTTTTCTCAAGTGGCGAACGCAC
>CAXTKN010000219.1:0-3723 GCA_964244805.1 uncultured Aestuariivirga sp. | reverse complement strand
GTTTGAAAACCCATATGATAATCGCGGTGCATGGATTGCGCGGCTCCGCCTGGGTTCACAACGTTAACCTGTGATGTCACTTGATAGCCAAGCCCCAACCAGCTCTGTGAAACCATGGCGATCATATCATTGGCATAATAGCGCGCAAAACAAGCAGGGTCTCGCAACGCAACTTTTTCAAGCGCGTTCCAAATTCGGTCATTGGCTCCGGGCTTGGCAAAGTGATCGCCCGCGCTTGTGCCAGCTGCATGTTGATCTTTGATGATGGCGTCGAAATTGGCGCTCATCACATCCATCGCGTCCATATCAGTGGTCGCATTTTTGAAGACTACGATACCCGGGCCAGTCCTAAAAACCTCAGCCCATTCGGCCATAACAGCCTTGCGTCCCACATCATCAGCCGCCATTTTACGAATTTCGATACCATCATAAATTGGCACATTCTTCTCAATCGCAGCAGCCAGAGGATAGTCGGCTAGCTTCGCCTCGCGCGCAATTTCGCGTTTGAAATCTTCGAGGTTACAGGACTGAGCATTCAGCCACACTCGTTTTGATCGTTCAGCACTAGTTTGATTTTTGCTCATCTTATCCTCGTCACTTATGTGTTTGTAAAAATCTACTTCATTGCTAAGATACTTATACCTCTCAAACACCTCAAAAACACCTCAAAGAAAATGAAAAAAAGCGATTTTACACTCAAGGAAATTGCCCATCAGGCAGGTCTGAGCCTTGCCACCATTGACCGTGTGATGAACGCAAGGCCCGGAGTGAGACCATCGACGGTAAAGCGCGTAAAACAAGCCCTGCGAGAGTTGAAAAATCAACAAGACCAAATTTTTATGGTTGGTCGCAAGTTTATGATTGATGTGCTCGTGGAAGCTCCGGACCGCTTTATAGAGCTATTACGCAATGCCCTTGAAACGGAATTGCAAGCAATGCACCCAGCCGTGTTTCGCTGCCGCTTTCACACGGCGGAAATTATCAAGCCGGAAAAAATCATTGCCCAACTTCGCCAAATTGGATTGCGTGGCAGCCACGGGGTTTTATTGAAGGCACCAGACTTGCCAGAGATTGTTGAGGCTGTGGATGCTCTCATGCAAAAAGGCATTCCAGTGATTACGTTGGTGACCGACATTCCGCATTCAAAGCGACTAGCCTATGTGGGAATCGATAACCGTGCGGCTGGTCAAACTGCAGCTTATTTGATGGGGTCATGGTTAAAAAGCCCCAAGGCAACAGTTTTGGTCACACTTTCAAGCGTCGGCTTTCGCGGCGAAGAGGAGCGTGAAATGGGCTTTCGCAAAGCACTTCGGCAAAATTATCCGCATTTAAATCTGGTTGAGGTGAGTGAGGGCTTTGGCAAGAATCAAGCTACGGGAGAACTGGTGGCCGACGCCTTGCGCCATAGTCCTGATATTTGCGCCGTCTATTCAATAGGAGGTGCTAATACAGCTGTCGTTGAAGCCTTCGCAGGCATGGGGCGTCCGATTCATGTGTTCATCGCCCATGACCTTGATGTCGATAACCTGAAATTGCTTAGGCAGTCTAAGCTTAATGCAGTTCTGCACCATAACCTAAAGGCGGACATGCACACGTGCTGCAGGTTGATTTTACAAGCCAATGGCGCATTGCCCAACCAAGATATAAATCCACTTTCAGCCATTCAGGTGATCACACCTTTTAACATTCCGCAGATTTGAGTGCTTAACAATTAACTTTAGATTCAAATGATCGTTTAAACTCAATCTTTCGGAATGTGGTTTGCATGAACTCAACTCGAACGGACTTGTACCGATTCGGGAATTGGAAATGTGCAATGGCCAAAGCTGAGAAGAGTCGTATC
Source organism: uncultured Aestuariivirga sp. (assembly GCA_964244805.1). Lineage (GTDB taxonomy): Bacteria > Pseudomonadota > Alphaproteobacteria > Rhizobiales > Aestuariivirgaceae > Aestuariivirga. Next base: position 1,880 of record CAXTKN010000219.1, on the reverse strand, counting down.
GATTGGGTCGATTACGCAAAAGGCATATGTATTGTTCTGGTCGTCATGATGCATTCGACTTTGGGCGTCGAAAAGGCCGCTGGCACAGTTAGTTGGCTTCACGGCTTTATCGATTGGGCTAGGCCATTCCGTATGCCAGACTTCTTTATGATCTCAGGCCTCTTTCTCGCCAGCAGCATTGATAAACCATGGCGTAAGTATCTCGATTCAAAGGTTCTGCATTTCCTCTATTTTTATGTTCTGTGGCTTTTCCTGCAAACGATATTCAAGGCCTGCTTGGTCTGCGGATTAGACGGCGCGATCGAAGCTTCTAAAGTTTTCCTGACCGGGTTTGTTGAACCCTTTGGTACACTTTGGTTCATCTATCTCTTGCCAATTTTCTTTGTAACCATAAAACTGTTGCGTAATGTACCGCCGCTCCTCATGTTCCTCGCAGGCGCGCTGCTGCTGTCATTGCGCGTCGATACAGGTTGGCTGCTGATTGATGAATTCGCATCACGCTTTGTATATTTCTATGTTGGGTTTTGGTTAGCCAAATATATCTTTGCCTTTGCGGCGGAAGTTAATGCAAAACCCATTGCTGCAATTTTGGCGGGTCTGGTGATCTGGGGTTTTGGCAATTACCAAATGGTTCAATCAGGCTTCAGCTTGCTGCCCGGATTCAGCCTTGTGCTGGGATTAATAGGCGCTTGCGCTGTTGTCAGCACTGGCGTCCTCTTATCAAAATTCAAAATGGCACATGCGCTTCGCTATTGCGGCCAAAATTCAATCGTCATTTATCTGTCGTTCTTTTTGTTCATGGCGACGTCTCGCACGATATTTTTGAAGCTCGTGCCACATTTTGATTTAGGCTGGATGTCTTTGATCGTCACAACTTCAGGCGTAATTGGGCCGATTGTTCTATTTTGGTTGACGCGTAAGACCAAGCTAGACTTCTTGTTCAAAAGACCTGAATGGGCAAAGCTGGCAAAAACTTTAGAGCGGTGGCATAGTCCGTCCTATGTCAAACAACTCAACATTAAAGCCCGGTGATCATCTTTATCTGATTGATGGCTCGGGCTATATTTTCCGCGCTTATCACGCGCTGCCGCCACTGACCAGAAAGAGTGACGGGCTACCCGTGGGTGCTGTTCAAGGCTTCTGCAATATGTTGTGGAAGCTGCTCAGTGAAACCCGCAGCGACAAAAAACCCACGCACCTTGCAGTGATCTTTGATCATTCCAGTAAAACCTTCCGCAATGATTTCTATCCCGAATACAAATCCCACAGGCCAGAACCTCCGGCAGATTTGCGCCCGCAATTTGGCTTGATCCGCCAAGCCACGAAAGCCTTCAACGTTTCATGCGTTGAAATGAAAAACTTCGAAGCGGATGATCTGATCGCTACCTACACCAGACAGGCAGTTGAAGCAGGTGCCACAGTGCGCATTGTAACTTCTGACAAGGATTTGATGCAACTCGTCAAACCAGGCGTAATGCTGCTCGATACAATGAAAGACAAGGAAATTTCAGACGCGGAAGTTTTCGAAAAATTTGGTGTGACACCCGCTAAGGTGATTGAAGTGCAAGCGCTTGCGGGGGATTCTGTTGACAATGTTCCCGGCGTTCCTGGTATTGGTCTAAAAACCGGTGCGGAACTGATTAATCTTTATGGCAATCTCGAAACGCTGCTAGAAAAAGCATCGGAGATCAAACAGAATAAACGCCGCGAAAACCTGATTGCATTTGCTGAACAAGCCCGCATTTCAAAACGCTTGGTCACGCTGGATGAACATGTTCCGATAAAAGAAACCATTGACGAATTTGCAGTTGATGTACCTAAGGCATCGCAGCTCATCGGCTTTTTAAAGTCGCTCGAATTCTCAAGCTTCACGCGCAAAA
>CAXTKN010000218.1:0-3747 GCA_964244805.1 uncultured Aestuariivirga sp. | reverse complement strand
AGGTCATCACCAAGACAGCAGAGATATAGCCGCCCATCAAGGCATAAGCGCCTTGGCCAATGTTAATGCGACCGATGAAAAACGTGAGCCAGACACCAGCGCTGGCAATAGACAAGAGTGCGACTGACGTCAGCGTGTAGTAGAAATCTTTGCGCCCTGTCACTCCAATGAGAAATGGCACGACCACGAACACAGCCAGTAAGAAAACTGCGACTGCAAGAGGTTTCCGATTGTTCGTCATGATAAACTCATCCCCAAGGCTTGCCCATGAGGCCATTGGGCCGGATGCTGAGGAACACCATCAATGCACCGAAAATGACAAGATAGGTGACATCGCCATATTCACGCAAAACCGTGAGGCCAACGGACTCCATCATGCCGAGAATAAAACCACCGGCGATGGCACCGCCGACAACACCCGCACCGCCAATCATGATCATTGTGAAGGCCTTGATTGAGATTGGGCCGCCGATACCAGCATTGACGCCTGTGATGGTCACCAAAAGGCCGCCGGTGATGCCTGCCAACATTGCACCCAAGGCAAAGCCCAACATGGTATAGCGTTCGACATCCACACCCATCAATTGAGCGGCGACGCGATCTTGGGCAAGGGCGCGCATGGCGCGGCCAGGTTTTGAATACTTCATCAAGAGGATGAAGGCGATGATGCTGATTGCAGCGATGAGCCCTACAAGCAATCTGTCATATGGCAGGATGATACCGAAATCATTGAATACGCCTTTGACAATCTTGGGGACACCGCGCTGCTTTTCACCAAAGACCAATAGAATGACGGCATCGAAAAAGAATGCGGTCGCGGCGGCAAGCAACATGGTGCTTTCTTCGCGGTGACTTCGCTTAATGACGGTGCGAAACAAATAGCGCTCCATCAAACCACCGATCACAAACAATGTTACTCCAGACGCGAGCACTGCAAGAGGAAATGGGAGGCCCAGTTGGCCGTACACTGTATAGGTGATGAAGCCACCGAGAACATACATCTGGCCATGAGCGAAGTTCAGGACATTCATTAAGCCGAAAATCAGCGTCAGACCAAGCGCAATGAGGGCATATTGCGCACCAAGATAAAGCCCGTTTGCGATTACTTGTTCCATCACTTAGCCTGAATCCGTTGCGACAAAACGACGGGCCTGATTTTTGATCAGGCCCCATTTCTGAATACAGTACTGTTAATCAACTGTACCGACGAACAGAGTTTGGAAGGCCCCGTCCTTATATTCGTTCACAACCATTGGGACCGAAACCTGGCGCTTCTGGCCGAAAGATGTTGTTCCAACATAGCTGAGCTTTGCGTCACCCTTAAGGTAAGGATTTGGTGCCGAAAAAGTGTCCATGGTCTTTTTGAACTCTTCAACATTGTCAATGGCTGCAGGATTGGCCTTCAGCGTTTCGAGAATGTAATCGAGCGCATAAACCTTGGTGTTCGACTCGTCGTTATATTCACCAAACATTTCGGTATACTTGGCAACAAATGCCTTCATCCGGTCAGAAGCTATTTCAGGTGTTGAAGCGCCACCAACTGAAATGAAGCCATTGGCCAGTTCGCCAGCACCTTCTTGAAGCACCTTGGCATCTTGGGCAGTTTCTGTAGAGATCAAGCCGGTATACCCTAACTCACGAGCCGAACGAATGAGCAAGGGTGCGTTAGCTGGCGCAACGCCTGATAGTACCAACAGATCTGGCTTCAGAGCGACAATTGGTGTCAACACAGGTGTGAAGTCGCGCGTGTCGTTCTGATAGGTGTCTTTGGCGGCCACAACTTCAAGACCAAGCGCTTTGGCGGCAGCAACACCACCGTCGCGTTGGCTTAGAGGATCAGATTCGTTAGCAGCAACGAAGGCAACCTTCTTCACACCCTTTTTTTCCATCAGGTACTTATAGATGGCAGGACCAGATTGATAGTTGGCGATCATGCCGAGCACGGCGTTGGAAGCGGGAGCAGTGTAGAGTTCCTTGGGGAAAGCATATGGGAAATAAATAATGCCATTCTTTTCAGCCACGGGACGGACAGCAGCAGCGCCGTCATCAACGTTTGGACCCACAACATAGTGGATACCTTCCTGAGCCATCTTTTCCATACCTTCAACGGCGCGTTTTGGATCTTTCTGATCATCAAAAGTGATAACCTTGATCATGTAAGTTTTGTCGCCAATCTTGACGCCACCTGCAGCGTTATAGATCGCTTCGAGTGTTTGCATGGAGCGCACGTTTGATGTGCCCCAGGCCGCAGCTGGTCCGCTGGTTACGCCGACGAAACCGATTTTCAATTCGTCAGCAGCGTATGCACCAAGCGAACTTGCCGTAAGTGCAATGGTGGCCACTGAGGCCAAAATAGCGCGGCGGGTGAAAGTTTTAAAATTTGTCATGCTTGTTCTCCATTCTGAATTCGCGTTTTTCCCGTTTAGTCCGTCACTTTGCCTCTTATATTTTTGGGCCTTTGCACGACGGCATTGCAAACAAGTTGGACTTTTTTGAATTCCTGTGCAATAGAAAAAAACAAGATTGTATACAGTTGCTGAGCGAAAAGGCAGCTTGCATAATTTGTAAGCGCCGAATGATTAAAGCTCAGGCAAATGAGCGAAATATAGGAAGAATTATGAAAATTAAGGTCATTAATCCAAATACGACAACATCCATGACCGATAGAATTGCCGCCGCGGCGCGCGCTGTTGCTGCGCCGGGAACAGAGATTATTGCTGCAACATCTCGTTCTGGTGCTGTTTCAATTGAAGGCCATTATGACGAGGCAATGAGCATTATGGGCCTCGTTGATGCCATCAATGAGAAACCTGTCGCCGATGCTTATATCATTGCGTGTTTTGGTGACCCCGGCCTTTTGGCGGCCCGCGAAATTGCAGCAGGTCCTGTGATTGGCATAGCCGAAGCTGCCATGCGTGCAGCGAGCTTTATATCAACCGGGTTTTCTGTTGTGACAACGCTTAAACGCACACGCATCATTGCTGAACATCTGGTTAGAAATTACGGCATGGAACATCACTGCCGCCGCGTGCGCGCCACGGATGTTCCAGTTCTTGAACTGGAAAACCCAAAGTCAAATGCACGCGCCATCATCTTGGCAGAATGTGAGCGGGCCATTGTCGAGGATGGGTCTGGAGCAATTGTGTTGGGTTGCGCAGGCATGGCAGATCTGAACCAGTTTCTTGAAGACAAACTGGGTGTTCCGGTGATTGACGGTGTGACGGCGGCAGTCAAGTTCGCCGAGGCTCTCGTCAGTCTTGGCCTTAAAACAAGCAAACGCGGGGATCTTGCTTACCCATTGCATAAACCTTATCGGGGAGTTTTGGCAGAATACGCCCCACCACATCGATGAATGATCTTACAACATGATGGCGCATCATTTTTTGCGCTTGTGGTTTGCCCGCGAAAATAGCTCTTCGAAACTCGCTGCTTCGGCCTGCGGAGTAAGATCTATCTGTGCCTCTATGTGGCGCAGGTGGTGTTCCATGTATTGCATGGCCTTACTTGCATCGCGGGCAATCAGGGCATTTGCGATTTCGAGGTGTTCGGTGTGAGAGCAAGGGACAGCACCGGGTGATTCATAGAGCGCAATGATCAAAGATGTGCGCGAAACCAACTCTTCAAGAAAATGCTCCAAAACTAAATTGGCTGAAAGACTGGCCAATTGCCTGTGGAAATCACCGGATAGTTTCCGGCGTTCTGTTTTCTGACCTTTCGCAAAAGCGCTTTGCTCTGATTTTGCGAGCC
>CAXTKN010000217.1:0-3783 GCA_964244805.1 uncultured Aestuariivirga sp. | reverse complement strand
ACTCTTGCGGGCAGAGGCGACAGGTAGATTTCCTCGTCGAGTGCGCATCAATGGCACGCGTGTGGCATGGCTGCGAGATGAAGTAGTGCGGTGGCTCGATGATATCGCCGAACAGCGGAAGACTCACGTCTACGCAGCCAATGATTGATTTGCCCTAGACACACCCTCAAACATTTTATGGAGAATACTATGCGAAACCATCGCAGCGGCGAAGCTTTGCGCCGACCTAACAACAAAGAGCAATGGATTGAAGACGCGACAGCATTTGTCGTGAAACAATTTGCGCACCAGAAGGCGGGATATAGTTTTCTCAGCGCTCGGCGCGCGGGCAGCTCTGTTTGGATCGATAGAGCCATGAAGAATCGAGATGCCGAGGAGGATGTACGAGAATTCTTGTCCTCGCATCACCGCGAAAACTTTGATCTTTATTTCACGGTCAACTCGTTCTTCAAGCCAATAAAAAAAATGCCATTCGCGTTGCCGAGCATGACTGCTCATGCCGATCTTGACGCAGCAAACCCCCATCGTCACAGACCAGCGCCAACTTCCCTTTGGCGCTCATCAATCGGGCGCTACCAATGCCTATGGCAATTTGGCAGCTTTCTACCGCCGCATGAAGTGCAGGCTGTTTCAAAGCAGATGGTCTATCGCTTCGGTGGCGACATCAATGGTTGGTCGATCACCAAAGTGCTGCGTATTCCTCATACGTTCAATCACAAGCCCGAATACAAACGACCATTGGTCTCAATTGTTTGGGATGGCCGTTCACCCATCAGCCGCTGGCCGAAGACTTCTGCCGAGCCAGAGCAGATGGGCGAGCAATTGACCTTGAATGCACACAAGCATGATTGGAAAGAGGTAGTGAAAGAATACCGCGAGCTCTTGAAAAAGCGTGGCGCATATAGTTTGTCCATTGCCATCCACGAGTATCCGGGCGACCGTTCACGGGTGATCCATAAGTTGGTCGCGTCGCTGCACAGTGTTGGGGCTTCACCAGATGAGATCGCAGCCGTGGTCTGGCGCAATCCCTATTTCATATCGAAGTACGGTCACTTCAAGGACCGATATGCCAAGTTAGACGAAGAGGTCTCGCGCATTCTGAGCAAGCTTGGGGGTGCATCATGAAGAAACCTATATTTGGCACCTTGGCAGATGTTGAACCTCAAGAGCTCGATTGGTTCTGGGAGCCGCTCATCCCTTTCGGCATGCTGACCATCATGGAGGGTGACCCAGGCATCGGCAAATCGTTTTTGACCATGCACCTTGCCGCGCTGATTTCGCTGGGTGGGGCATTGCCGAACGGGCAGAAAGTGCAAAAAGGCAGAGTCCTGATCCTGAGCGCCGAGGACGACCCATCGTACACCATCAGGCCACGCTTGGACGCAATGGGGTGTGATGCAGAGCGCATTCGTTACATGGCTGAATATTCGCCTTTTGATGATGACGGTCTGAATGCCCTGCGTACAGAGGTTAAGAAATTTGAGCCTCACCTCATAATTGTCGATCCTCTGTTTGCCTTCGTGCCCAGTGCCTCTGACATGTACAAGCCGAATGAGATACGCGGTTTGCTCTCCCAGCTGGGGGCTGTGGCAACAGAATGTGGTGCCGCGATGATTGTGGTGCGTCACTTGCGCAAGTCGAACAGCGGCAAGGCCATTTATCAGGGCATCGGCTCTATCGATGTGATTGGGGCCGCACGTTCCGCTCTTCTCGTTGCAGTTCATCCTGAGGACCCAGAATTGCGTATCATGGCGCACCTCAAACACAACCTCGCCCCAAAAGGTGATAGTTGGGTCTACGAACTGAAGGTTGAAGGTGATGGCAACATCCCTGTTCTGCGTTGGCACGGTAAATCGCAGATCACAGTCGATGACTTGCAGGGCGCTGAGCCCTCAGGGCAGAATGCACAGGACGCTGCTATGGCTTTCTTGCGAGAAGCGCTGAAAGACGGGCCGAAATCTGCCACGGCGGTGTTGGCCAAGGCTGTAAGTTCAGGCCATGCAGAGCGCACTATCGACAGGGCTAGAAAGGCTATCGGCCTCAAAGCTAAAAAGGTTAAGGACCAATGGATGTGGTCCTTGCCTGACTAACCACAAAGAACGCCAAGGACGCCAACGGTGCCAGTCACAATGTTGGCGTCCTTCAAGGGTGCCAGAATATGTGTGGCGATGTTGGCGCTCTTGGCGTCCTTCCTGTGATTTTAGCCCTCTGTGTCAAGCGGGATGTCATTGCGCGGCCTGTGATCAGACCCTTAAAGGCCGAATGAGAAGCCTTAGGAGGCGGCTGGGCCGCCATTTTGCTTTTTCGCCTGACGTACTACCTGGCAGCACATATTTGGTGATCTCGGGCGATTTTTGAGCGTTTCGGCACCCCAGCGACGCCCAAATTGCAGCAATCTATATTGGCAAAACAATCAACCGATTGAAATAAATCAAATTTACGTAAAACAAGGCCCTTGCGAAACGCTGATGTTAAGTCAAACCATCGTTTAGTGCGTAGCACTGTGGGTTCGTTCTTTTTTAGGTCGGGCCTTGCCGAGCTTCGCGCGCTCGCGCGTATTGGTCTCATTATTCGCTGATCGTATAGCCACGGCGTTGCAGCTCTAAGCCCACCTGTCGCCACATGCCCTGCTCAAATGTTTCACCGCGCCGCCACGCCCTGTCCTCATTGATGGCGACGATATCAAGAGCTTCGTTGCTATACTGGGCAATCAATACTTCGGCCATGTGCTTGATTTCGTCACGCGGCACTAGCCTAGGCCGAATGGAAAGCTGCCATGTGTGCCATGCGAAGCTGCCCCAAACAGGTGAAGTCACGGCAGACCAAAATGCAACGTCACCCAATGTCATGTTTAACACTACCCCAACTCAATTATCTAGTTTTAAGATAATCTAAATTCCAGATTATCTCAAAGGCCAACTTCAATAGGGTTGGGCATTTTTGGTAAAGACACTTGGTTCAGCGCGACACAAAGCCTTGATCGATCTACTGATCGCCAAGCGCGAATCCGCTGGAATGACTCAAACGCAATTGGCAGAAAAGCTAGGCGAGTATCAGTCCTTCGTAGCAAGGCTGGAAAGCGGCCAGCGCAGAATAGACGTGGTGGAGTTTATGGAATTGGCGGACATCTTGGACTTTGAGCCAGCTCACGCAATCAAGGCACTCTCAAAGTCGAAGTAAGAATAGGTTTCATCCGTATTGTAAGGTCAATGCCGACTAGAATGACCATCTCAATATCACGGCGCTCAGCAACAATTCCGTCGGCGAAGATTTGAAGGGAGGTAACCAACTCGGCAAAATTCAATTGTCCTTGCCCATTGTTGGAACTCCAAGTTTGTTTTTCACCTCTATTGAAAAGCAAATATACTCCGCACGTTGAACGTTTGTCACGCAGATAGTCGCCACACAATTGATTTTGCAATCGTTCAAACAATTTTCTACCAGTCCAATGATTATTGTCGGCAATCTTCAACTCAATAGGAACTGGCGCGTCAAAGCCATTGCCATGTACTCTAATGTCGGGGCGTTTGGCATCTGCCAATTCCTCTTCTTGTGGGACAGCATATCGGTTTCGGCTTTTGTCACGCAGCCAACTACCAACATAATTCCGGATTTCAGTTTCATCATTCGTCTTAATCACAATGCTGGCTGTGCTATCGTCACTTTGTTCAAAATGAGATTTCAAATCGTCCAGCCTTGAACAAACCAACCCAAACAGACTTTTGTGATCCTTCGGCGTTCTTTCTGACTCGTTGGCGAATACGGTTAAATCATCCACTGACC
>CAXTKN010000216.1:0-3854 GCA_964244805.1 uncultured Aestuariivirga sp. | reverse complement strand
TTTTCAATCGTGCCCGCATGATCACGCTCTTCAGCCGGCAAAGCCTGCAAGGCGCGGCCCAGATTATCGGCGACAGTCAATAAATCACGCGCGAAATTAGAGGCGGCATACAGTGTGGCCTCGGCCTTTTCACGCTCGGTGCGCTTGCGCAGGTTTTCCATTTCAGCTGCAAGGCGCAACAGGCGGTCTTTGGAAGCCGCCACTTCATCCTTAAGTACGATGATCTCAACATCTTTAGGATCAACCGCGGAGCTGTCATTCAGCGCTTCGTTCAATGCCTCTGCAGCCAAATTTTCGTCATAACCGTTTTCGGCTTTATCATGTTCATGGGTCATTAAAATAGGATCCGGTTCAAGCTGAATTGAATGTAAACCCGCATATCGGGCGAAAAGTTCCAAAAATCAAGAGAGTAATCGCCCCACAACTTTGGCCGTGTAATCCACCATCGGAATGATACGAGCGTAATTGAGCCGCGTTGGGCCGATAATGCCCAAAACGCCGACGATTTTTTCCTCGTCATTCTTGAACGGCGCCACAATCAGAGAGGATCCAGACATCGAAAACAGCTTGTTTTCCGAGCCGATAAAAATCCGTACCCCTTCGGCTTTTTCGGCCAAGCCTAAGACATCAACCAAATCGCGCTTGTTCTCGATGTCATCGAACAATTTGCGAATGCGTTCGAGATCAGCAAGTGCACCTGGCTGCTCCAAAAGATTAGCCTGCCCGCGCACAATCAGATTTTTGGAATCGACATTGCTATCACCTGACCACACGGCCACCCCTTGCTGCACAAGCCGTGCCGAAACATCGTCCAATTCGTTGCGCAATTTTTCAACTTCGGATGCCACGAGTTTTTGCACCTCTTCAATGCTGCGGCCCTGGCCCATGGCTGAAAGATAATTGGTGGCACGAATGAAAACCGATGCAGGCAAACCCGCAGGCACGTCAATGACCCGATTTTCAACACTGCCATCCTCGCTGACCAAAATGACCAGCGCTCGCCCCGGCGATAAGTTTACAAATTCGATATGCTTGAGACGCGCATTATATTTGGGCGACATCACAATGCCTGCACATTGCGAGAGGCCAGACAGCATAGTGGAAGCCTCACCCAACACATCTTCATAACGGCGGTTGCGATTGGTGGCCTTCACCTGCGCATCAATATTGGCGCGTTCAGAGGCGTTGATGGCTCCCACTTCTAAAAGTGCATCCACAAAAAAACGAAGCCCCGCCTCAGTCGGCATGCGGCCTGCGGAAGTATGCGGCGAATAAATCAAGCCTGAATCTTCAAGATCCATCATCACATTGCGCACTGAGGCTGGCGACAATCCTGCAGGCAGCGCCTTTGAAATGGTACGCGAACCCACGGCCTCACCAGTTTCCAAATAAGTGTCCACAAGCTTGCGGAAAATCTCGCGCGAACGCTGATCAAGCCCGGCAAGGCCTGTGGCTTTATCGTCGGTAAAAGAGCGAGGTGGAATGATGGTCATCCATCCAATCTAGGAACTGTTGCGAGCGAAGGCAACTCTTTGTCTTCCACCGCTTGCGGGGGAAGAAAGGGGCCTATCGAACGCAGTGAGATGGGATAGATGAGGGGCCACGGACTCGGAATCTGACTGCCCCTCACCTATCCCATTGCGTTGCAATGGGCCCCTTTCCTCTCCCGCCATGCGGTAGAGGACGATTTTCAGAGCTTCCCTTCGCGTAATCTCCTTGCTAATCCCTCATTCCATGACACTCAAAATCGCAATTGCAGGAGCTGCTGGCCGTATGGGCCGGGAGCTGGCACGCATCGTTAACGAAACCAAGGGCTGCCAGCTTTCGGGCGGGCTGGAGGCACCGGGTTCGCGGCATGTGGGCGCTGACTATGGCGAGCTGATGGGGAGTGGCAAGAACGGCATCATCATTTCGGACAAGCCTGAAACGGTTTTGGCGGCTTGCGATGCGATTATTGATTTCACCATTGCGCCTGCCACCATGGCTTTGGTAAAACTTACGTCAGCCATGAAGAAAATTCACGTGATCGGTACAACGGGCATAAGCGCTGATGAGGATACTGAGATCAAGGCAGCTGCCGCAAACACCGCGATTATGAAAACGGGTAATTATTCGCTGGGCGTAAACTTGCTGGCCGCACTTGTGAAGAAGGCTGCCGCCGCTTTGGGTGAAGAATTTGATATTGAAATCTTAGAAATGCACCACCGCAATAAAGTGGATGCACCTTCGGGCACAGCCTATCTGCTCGGCAAGGCCGCGGCTGACGGTCGTGCCATTTCACTGAAAGATAAATCGGTGCGGGTTCGTGATGGCATTACGGGTGCGCGCAACACGGGCGACATCGGTTTTGCCACTTTACGCGGCGGTTCTGTGGTCGGTGATCACACGGTGATTTTTGCTGGCGGGGGCGAGCGTTTGGAACTCCGTCACGTTGCTGAAAATCGCGAGCTGTTTGCGCGCGGTGCAGTGAGAGCGGCGCTTTGGTGTGGAACTCAAAAGCCCGGACTTTATAACATGTTTGATGTTTTAGGATTGGAATGAATATGAGCGGAACTTTAGTGTTAGTGCGTCACGGTCAAAGTGACTGGAATTTGAAAAATCTGTTCACCGGTTGGAAAGACCCGGATTTATCTCCCCAAGGTGTGAATGAAGCCAAGGCCGCAGGCCAACGCTTGAAAGCCAAAGGTCTGAAATTTGATTTATGCTTCACCAGCGCTTTAACCCGCGCCCAACACACGTTAAAATTGATTTTGACCGAACTTGGCCAAACAGGTTTGCCTGAAACCCGCGATCAAGCTTTGAACGAGCGCGATTATGGAGAGTTGACGGGTCTCAACAAAGACGACGCCCGCGCCAAATGGGGTGAAGAGCAAGTATTGGTCTGGCGGCGTTCCTATGATGTGCCACCTCCGGGCGGTGAGTCACTCAAAGACACATTGGCCCGTTCACTGCCTTATTATGTGCACATGATTCAACCGCATGTTCTGGACGGCAAAACGGTATTGGTGGCGGCCCATGGCAATTCATTGCGTTCACTGATCATGGCGATTGAGGGACTGACACCCGAACAAATCTTAAAGCGCGAACTCGAAACTGGCGTTCCGATTGTTTACAAGCTCAAGGCCAATTCTCTTCCAGAAAAAGTGGAAACACTTCTCGCATGAGTTCAAAAATCTGCATTGACGATGCGGCGGCGTTTGAAAAACGCATCCCCCGTCTTGCAGAAATTTTGATTGAAGCTGTGGCGGCTGGTGCTGGTGTTTCATTTATGCATCCGCTTTCGCAAGAAGATGCAGAAGCTTTTTGGCGTGGGCAGTTAGATGGGATTAAAACCGGCCAGACATTTCCGGTGATTGCCGAACATGAAGGCGAAGCTGTTGGCATTGTATTGTTGATGAAAGCATGGGCACCTAACCAACCGCACCGTGCTGACATCGCAAAAATGCTCGTACACAGCAAACATCGCCGCCATGGCTTTGCAACACATCTGATCAGAGCATTGGAAGACAAGGCGCGGGGCTTGGGCTTAACGCTGCTTACCTTCGATGCTGTTGCGGGCAGTGGTGCTGCAAAATTCTATGAACGCTTGGGCTTTACCAATGTGGGCGAAATTCCGGGCTATGCCTATTCCGGAATGGGCAAGCTGGATGGAACCTGCTTTTTTTATAAAAAGCTGTGAATTAAACCTTGCCCGCTTCCCATCCTAAAATCGCACGCTTCCTTGTCAGCCCCCAGTGATAGCCGGTGATATCGCCTGATTTTCCGATCACCCGGTGACACGGCACGACGAATGAAATTGGGTTTCGGCCCACGGCTGCCCCGACAGCGCGCGCAGCTTTAGGTTTTTCAATTGA
>CAXTKN010000215.1:0-3871 GCA_964244805.1 uncultured Aestuariivirga sp. | reverse complement strand
TCAACGATGCCATCAAGCGCTGCCAACTCTTCGTCAGTCCAAGCAACAACAAGTGCACCCGTTTCAAGCAATGGCAGATTGAGCTTCTGACGGATATCGAGATATTCTTGATAACCCGTTTGCATGCATTGCAGTTCAAGCGATTTTGCTGGGGCATCAAACCCCGTGTGGAGCAATGCGCTATTGCCTTTGGATGCGCCTGATAAAATATCGGCACCCTTTTCAAGCAACACACAGGAAAGCCCACTCATTGCAAAACGGCGCAAGATAGCTAATCCCACCACCCCACCGCCAATCACAGCAATATCGAATCTTTTATCCATCTGCCTCTTATGCCACAAAAAAAAGGGCGACCAAAAGGCCGCCCTCTAATTATCTATGTCGTTTATTACATAGCTGCCAGCGCTTTTTCTTGTGCTGCAATAGCAGCCTGACGCTTGGCAATTTCGGCACCCATTGGTGGGCCTTTGAAAGTTTTTCCAACAACGGCAAACCACAACACTGTCAGGATCGCGTAGAAGCCAATGGTGTAGTAAATCAGGCCAGGAACGAAGCCTGCTGCACCGAAATCACCAACTGATGGCACGAAAGCATGGCCGCCGATGATGATGCCGATCACGCCCAAGACAACGATCACAGCAAACAATTTGGAAAGTCCACCAAGGCGGAATTTACCGTATGTTGTCCATGTCTTTCCTTCGGCTAGCAAACCAGAAAGAACTGGCATGCCGTATGACATGTAGAGATACATGGCACAGCCGGTTGAAAGAGCTGCGAAGGCGTTGAGTGGTGTTGTAATTACAACCAACAAGAAGGTTACGATGCCAGTGAACCAGATGGCTGCCACTGGTGTGCGGTATTGCGCATTCACGTTGGCTAACATTTTCGGCAATCCACCATCACGCGCAAAAGCATAGATCATGCGTGATGTTGATGTGACCGCTGACAAAGCGCAGAAGAAGTTCGCAATGATAATTCCAATTGCGCAGATTTTACCAAAGAAACTCGGCGCAATCAGCGTGTTGAACAGAACCGAGAATGAGCTCCAACCCAGAATAGCCATATCGGCAGGTGCAGGACCACCAGGGATCGCAGCGAGCTTTGCCATAACTTCTTTTGACAATGCAGTCTGGGCAGGATCAGCAGCAAGAGCGTCATAAACAGCCGGCAAAGCCATAACCATCCCAAGTGCCAAGACAAAGCCAAACACCAATGACCAGAATACAGATTGCAACATGCCCTTATGCACGGTGTTTTGTGCATCGCGGGTTTCTTCAGATGTGTGTGCTGAGGCGTCAAAACCTGTGATGGTGAAAAGTGGATAGAGCATGCCCATCAAGACAGTAACGAACAGACCGTAGGCTGGGGCAACATTGCCACCCGCTTCACCCGTTGTGTTCACCAGTGCGAAGGCTTTGCCAAGATCAAAGCTCTTCACGCTCATGAACAGGAGAATTACGAGAATAATCGTGATCACGAAAATCAGATACCCCGAAATATCGGTGAGCAATGTAGTGAGCTTAATACCGAAGTGATTGAGCAAACATTGTGCTGCCGTAATACCGGCCACCCAGATGAACATTGTGGTGTTAGTCCAGGTGGAAACATCCGCATGTAAGATTCCTGCGAAGAATAGATCGCGGATAAATGTATAAAGAATAACATTCACGGCTGGAATAACGAACAGCAAGCCCAAAAGGTTTGTCCAAGCTGTGAGCCAGCCCCAGAATTTGCCGCCCAAGATTGACGACCAATGATAGAGGCCACCGGCTGTTGGGTAGGCTGAAGCAATTTGGCCCATCGAGGCTGCAACGATTAATGCAAATATACCGCCCAAGATCCAGCCCATAGTTGCCATCCAGGGGCCAACTGTTGACATGGCAATCGGGAAAGATGCGAGACCGCCCGAAATGATGCAGATGATTGAAAATGAAATTGCGAAGCTTTGGAAGGCGCCCATGCGGCGGGATAATTCCTGCGCATAGCCCATTCCGTGGAGGACTTTTTCGTCCTCGCTCATTTGTGTATTATTTGCCATGTGGCACTCCCTTGCGCGTTCAAGGGCTGAACGGCGTTACGTTTGAATTTAAACTTGAGCAAACGTCCCCACGTTTGAAAAGTTAATCGCCCCTTAACCACATTGTGGCCGCTTTGTGGCGGTGCGTCAACCGCTTCGGATGATTCCAGTGTGCGGCGCAGCATTTGTGCTGGGTGGTGTTTCTATAGTTTCCCTCCTATCGTCATTCCCGCGAAGGCGGGAAGCTGACTTTTGGCAGAACCATTTGTTGGGAGTTGGATTCCAGCCTTCGCGGGAATGACGGATATTACGGAGAGCACGAGATATGAACGAAGG
This sequence comes from uncultured Aestuariivirga sp., assembly GCA_964244805.1. GTDB lineage: Bacteria > Pseudomonadota > Alphaproteobacteria > Rhizobiales > Aestuariivirgaceae > Aestuariivirga. Next base: position 1,518 of record CAXTKN010000215.1, on the reverse strand, counting down.
TGGACACAAACGTGCGGGTGGCCGCGATGGGCGCAGGGCTTTGAGGGCTGCGCCGATGATTGCATTTCCCACTCTGGTGCGCGAAATTCCGACCTATGAATTGTTGCCCGATGAAGCTGTTGAGCTGATCCATCAAGAGTCGCTGAAGATTTTATCAGAAATTGGCTGCGAGTTTCGCGACGATGATGCCATTGAACGCTGGAAAAAGGCGGGCGCTGATGTGCAAGGAACGCGGGTGCGGATAGCGCCCGAATTATTGATGTCGCTGATTGCTCTCGTTCCACCGGAGTTCACACTGCATGCGCGGAACCCTGAACGCACGGTTAAGGTGGGCGGCAAAAATACCGTGTTTGTGCCGATGTATGGGGCGCCTTATGTGCGTGATCTTGAGGGCAAGCGGCGTTATGGGTCGCTTGAAGATTTGCAGAATTTTCATAAGTTGTCTTACATGGCCCCGCAGCTGCATTCATCAAGCTCAATCATTTGCGAACCGATGGAAATTCCGGTGCCCAAGCGGCATTTGCATATTATTCAATCGGCCCTCACCCATTCCGACAAACCGTTTATGGGCATTGTGACATCCAAAGATCGTGCTGAAGACGTGATGAAAATGGCGGGGATTGTTTTTGGGCAAGAGTTTGTGAAAGACAATCCTGTTGTCGTTTCAATCACCAATTGTAATTCGCCTTTGGTATGGGACAACACCATGCTGGATGCGATGCGGGTTTATGCATCGCATAATCAGCCATTGATCTTGGCGCCGTTTGCGCTGTGTGGGGCTTCAACATCGGCATCTTCAATTGGCGCCGTCGCGCAAGTGAATGCGGAGGCATTGGCTGGTGTTGCATTCACGCAACTCATCCGCGCTGGTTCGCCGCAAATTTATGGGCAGTTTATGGTGACTGTTGATATGAAGACGGGAGCCCCAATGGGCGGCACGCCGGAAGCTGCGCAGATGATGTTTGTGATGGGACAATTGGCACGCAAATATAAATTGCCGTGGCGCACATCAGGATTTCATGTGGGGTCAAAACTCAATGATGCGCAGGCAGGTTACGAGTCAAATATGTTGATGCATGCGGCAATTTTATCGGGGGCCAATTATATCTGGCATGTGGCGGGGTGGCTGGAAGCGGGGCTCGCTTGTGGCTATTCGAAATTCATGACCGACTGCGAGCAATTGGGAGCCTGGTATAAATATGCAGGTGGTTTGAAGTTCGATGATTTCAAAGACGCCATGGCGGCCGTGCGCGAGGTCGGGCCCGCTGGTCATTTCCTTGGCACAGCTCACACGCTGGAACATTTTGAAAAAGCCTTCTTCATGCCAACGATCATGGATTTCAATCCTTATGAACAATGGTCGGCGGAAGGGGCCAAGGATCATGATACCCGCGGGCGAGAAAAGGCAAAAGCGGCGCTGGCTGCTTATGAGAAGCCGAAGATGGACGAGGGTATCGCGCAGGGTTTGAATGAGTTTGTGGCCAAGCGGACGAGTGAGCTGCCGGATTTGATGAATTA
>CAXTKN010000214.1:0-3906 GCA_964244805.1 uncultured Aestuariivirga sp. | reverse complement strand
TGGCCAATGGTGATCGCTGGGAGCGTGAACTCGCCCAAAACATTGCGCTTGATGCGCCATATCGTTAAGGGGCAGGGAACATGGGAACAATATTTTTCTTCTACCTCTTCGCATTCGCCGCCATCGCCTCGGCTGTCCTAGTGATCACCTCGCGCAATCCTGTGCATTCGGTGTTATTCCTGATCCTGTGCTTCTTCAACGCAGCTGGATTATTCGTTCTGCTCGGTGCCGAGTTTCTCGCCATGATTTTGGTGGTGGTTTATGTGGGCGCTGTGGCTGTGTTGTTCCTCTTCGTCGTTATGATGCTCGATGTGGATTTCGTTGAATTGCGCGAAGGCTTCCTCGATTATCTGCCAATCGGAGGGGTGATCGGTTTGATCCTGCTTGTTGAGATGATCTTGCTGGTTGGCACATGGACAATTGCACCTGATCTCATTGCGCACACGTCAACTCCGACCGTCGTCGATATATCAAACACCCAAGCCATCGGCCAAGTGCTCTACACAAAATACGTCTTCTTCTTCCAAATGGCAGGCCTCATACTGCTGATCGCCATGATCGGCGCCATCGTGCTCACCATGCGCCACAAACCCAATGTGAAGCGCCAAGTGATCGCCGATCAAGTGGCTCGCGGGCCAGCAACTGCTGTTGAAATTAAGAATGTGAAATCAGGGGAGGGCCTCCAATGATCGGCCTTACACATTATCTCGTCGTCGCGGCCATCATCTTCACCATTGGCGTGTTCGGCATATTCTTGAACCGTAAGAATGTGATCATCATCATGATGTCGATTGAGTTGATCTTGTTGTCAGTGAACATCAACCTCGTGGCCTTCTCATCATATCTGCATGATCTCGTCGGCCAGATTTTTGCACTGCTCATTTTAACCGTCGCAGCAGGTGAAGCCGCCATTGGCCTTGCCATTCTCGTAACCTATTTCCGCAACCGCGGCTCAATCGCGGTTGAGGATATTAACTTGATGAAAGGCTAACCCAGATGGTTCAGGCAATTCTCTTCCTGCCATTGCTGGGCGCGCTCATCGCTGGCCTGTTCGGGACTAAGGCATTTAAAAATCTCGGGCGCGATGCAGATGTGTACGCAGATCATCACGACACACATTCGGGCGACCATGCCCATAATGACCATCACGGCCATTATGATGGCCCGTCTTGGCCAATGTATCTCACCACAGGTTTGCTCTGCATCGGAGCGATTTTTTCATGGATCATCTTCTGGGGCTTCTTGCATGAAGGCCATGACAGCCGCATTGAACTTCTAAGCTGGATAACCTCTGGCACATTGAAAGCTCCATGGGCCATCCGTCTTGACGCGCTCACTGCCGTCATGCTCGTCGTTGTGAACACTGTATCAGCGCTCGTTCATGTCTATTCACTCGGCTATATGAGCCACGACGAACACCAGCCGCGTTTTTTTGCCTATCTGTCGCTCTTCACCTTCGCCATGTTGATGCTGGTTACATCCGACAATCTCATTCAAATGTTTTTTGGTTGGGAAGGCGTGGGCCTCGCGTCTTATCTACTCATCGGATTCTGGTACACGCGCGAAAGCGCCAACGCCGCCGCCATCAAAGCCTTCGTGGTCAACCGCGTGGGTGACTTTGGTTTCGCTTTAGGAATCTTCGGCGTTTATGCGGTGTTCGGTTCAGTCGAATTCGAAACCATTTTCATGCACGCGCCCGATGCTGTCGGAAAAACCATGCACTTCCTCGGCCATGATTGGGATACGCTCACAACCTTGTGCCTCCTCTTGTTTATGGGTGCCATGGGCAAGTCCGCGCAATTCCTGCTCCACACATGGTTGCCGGATGCGATGGAAGGCCCAACACCGGTTTCGGCCTTGATCCACGCCGCCACCATGGTGACCGCGGGCGTATTCCTCGTCGCCCGCATGTCACCACTGTTTGAGCTTTCGCCAGATGCGCGCTCAGTTGTCATCCTCGTTGGTGGCATCACGGCTTTCTTTGCCGCCACCGTTGGCCTCGTGCAAAACGACATCAAGCGCGTGATTGCTTATTCAACCTGTTCGCAGCTCGGCTATATGTTTGTGGCCATGGGGGTAGGGGCTTATGGCGTCGGCATTTTCCATCTCTTCACTCACGCATTCTTCAAAGCTCTTTTGTTCTTAGGCGCAGGCTCAGTCATCCACGCCATGTCTGGCGAACAAGACATGCGCAAAATGGGCGGCCTCGCTCCGCACATTCGCATAACCTGGGCCATGATGCTGATTGGCACATTTGCACTCACAGGTGTTGGCATTCCGGGCATCGGCGGCTTTGCAGGTTTCCACTCGAAGGATGCAATTATTGAAGCAGCATTCGCTTACGGCTCATCACCAGCCACATTTGCATTTTGCTTGCTGGTCATTGCCGCCCTCTGCACGTCGTTCTATTCATGGCGCTTGGCATTTATGACGTTTAACGGCAACACCAATGCTGATGCTGCAACCGTGTCGCATATCCATGAAAGCCCAGCCGTCATGTTGATTCCGCTTTATGTGCTTGCAGCGGGTGCTGTGGTTGCAGGCTTCCTGTTCCAGCATTGGTTCATTGGCGAAGGCCAAGCCGAATTCTGGGGGAAGGCGCTGGCTCGCAATGAAATTCTGACCAAAATGGAAGAAGTTCCAGTGCTGGTCAAATGGTCAGCCACAATAGCCATGCTGGCTGGCCTCGCATTGGCTTACATATTCTACATCCGCGATAAAACACTGCCAAAGCGCGTCGCAGACATGAACCAACCCGCATATCAATTCTTGCTCAACAAATGGTATTTTGACGAGCTTTATAACTTCATCTTCGTGCGTCCCGCATTCTGGCTTGGTCGTTTGTTCTGGAAACAAGGTGACGGTGCAATCATCGACGGCCTCGGCCCTGATGGTGTTGCGGCCAGCGTGGGTGACATCACACGTCAAGTTGTGCGTCTGCAAACCGGTTATGTTTATCATTATGCCTTTGTCATGTTGATTGGCTTGGCTGCAATCATCTCTTGGTTCTCGTTCGGGGGCGCTCACTAAATGTCGAATTGGCCCTTGCTCTCTGTTGTCACCTTTCTGCCGCTTTTGGGCGCAGCATTCATCGTACTCGCCCGTGGTGAAGATGAAGCCGCCGCGCGTTATGCACGTTGGGCAGCACTCTGGACGACGATCATCACATTCTTGGTTTCATTGTTGATCTTGAAAAATTTCAACGCGACACAAGCGGGATTTCAGCTTGTTGAAAACCACGGCTGGCTCGGCAATATCGCCGGATACCGCATGGGTGTGGATGGCATTTCCATGCCCTTCGTCATCCTCACCACATTCCTGATGCCCATCTGCATCGGCGCATCATGGTTCGTTAAATCCCGCGTGCGCGAATATATGATCGCGTTTCTGGTTCTCGAAACTTTGATGATCGGCGTGTTCTGTGCGCTTGATTTGGTGTTGTTCTACCTGTTCTTCGAAGCAGGTCTGATCCCCATGTTCTTGATCATCGGCGTATGGGGCGGCCCGCGCCGCGTCTATGCTTCGTTCAAATTCTTCCTCTACACGCTGCTTGGTTCAGTGCTCATGCTGCTGGCCATTATGGCCATGTATTGGCAGTCAGGCACAACCGACATTGCAGAGTTGCTCACCCGCAGCCCAGGCTTCCCGGCAGAAATGCAAACCTGGCTCTGGCTCGCCTTCTTTGCATCCTTCGCCGTTAAGATGCCAATGTGGCCGGTCCATACATGGTTGCCCGATGCACACGTTGAAGCGCCAACCGCAGGCTCCGTGATCCTTGCGGCAATTCTTTTGAAAATGGGCGGTTATGGCTTCCTGCGCTTCTCTCTGCCGATGTTCCCTGACGCCAGCCATTATTTCCAACCACTGGTGTTCACGCTCTCAGTCATTGCGATCATCTACACGTCG
>CAXTKN010000213.1:0-3948 GCA_964244805.1 uncultured Aestuariivirga sp. | reverse complement strand
TTGCTGTGGCGCAGGGGTTTACGGCGCATGCTTCGATCTCGATGGCCAAGGGTGCTATTGAAGGCCTGACCCGCGCGCTAGCTGCTGAACTTGCGCCAAAAATTCGCGTGAATGCGATTGCGCCATCGCTCACCAAAACGCCCTTGGCCAGTGCTTTGACCGCGAATGAATCAATGGCCACGGCTATTGCTGGCCTTCATGCGGCCCAGCGCCTGGGCGAGGCGGATGATATTGCGGAAATGGCGGCGCTTCTGCTTTCGCCAAAATCATCTTGGATTACAGGCCAAATTATCGGCGTGGATGGCGGAAGGTCAACGCTGCGCACCAAGGGCTGAGTCGTGGCAAAGATGCGCAAGAAATCGGATTTGCCTGAGAAAATTTGCGCTGCTTGTGGGCGGCCTTTCACGTGGCGCAAGAAATGGGCGAAAGTCTGGGACGAGGTGAAAACCTGTTCGGATGCTTGCAAAATTCAAAATCGTAAAGCCGGTCATTGAAATGTAACGTTCAAAAGTACATATAGGCGTCAAGAGGGTGTTTATATGGAAATTGGGATTTATACTTTTGCGGATGTGGCTGCGGGCCATCCCGAACAGGCTGGGCAGCGCTTGCGCAACTTGGTTGAGGAAATGAAGCTCGCCGACGAAGTTGGCCTTGATGTGTTTGCGGTGGGCGAACATCACCGCGCGGATTACGCCGTGTCATCGCCTGCTGTGGCGCTGGCAGCGGGTGCTGCGGTAACCAAGCGGATCAAGCTTTCAAGTGCGGTTTCCGTTTTGAGTTCGGATGACCCGGTGCGCCTGTTTCAACAGTTCGCGACAGTTGACGGCATTTCCAATGGCCGCGCTGAAATCATGGCGGGGCGGGGGAGTTTTATCGAGTCTTATCCGTTGTTTGGATATGATTTAGAAGATTATGATTCACTTTTCGCCGAGAAGCTTGATCTTTTGATGAAGCTGCGTGATGGCAACAACATCACGTGGAATGGCAAATTGCGACCTTCCCTTGTGAATGCCGGAATTTATCCGCGCCCTGAGCAGAAGAAGATGCCAATTTGGATTGCTGTTGGCGGAACACCGGAATCTGTTGTGCGGGCAGCAAATCTCGATCTGCCCATGGCACTGGCGATTATTGGCGGTGATCCGCGCCGCTTTGCGCCATTCTTTCAGCTCTACCGTGAGACATATCAAAAGCTTGGGCGTGATCCTTCAAAGGCGACATTAAGTTTGAATATGCACGGCTTTGTGTCCACGACCACCGCCCATGCCAAAGATGTTTACTATGCTGCCCACACCGAAGTGATGAACCGCATTGGCCGCGAGCGTGGTTGGCCCGCGCAGGGGCGTTCCCATTTTGAGGCTGCGACGGGGCCAACTGGCAATCTGATTGTGGGTGACCCAGAACATGTTGCGGCACGCATTATTGAGCTGCACAAGATTTTTGGTAATCAGCGCATTCTCATTCAAATGGCCATTGGCACTGTGCCACATGATGAACAATTAAAGGCGATAGAACTTCTTGGCAGAAAGGTTGTGCCAATCGTGAAAGAGGCTTTGAAATGACACTGTTCCATATTCCAGACCCTATGCCCGGCGATATCGCTGCGGCTGACGCGATAGAAACAGTGATCGTGCCGCGGGCGCGTGACCTTGGTGATTTTGAAGTGCGTCGCGCTTTGCCCTCGGTCCAGCGGCAAATGGTGGGGCCGTTTATCTTCTTTGATCAGTTTGGTCCCGTGTTAATGAAGGCGGGGCAGGGCATGGATGTGCGCCCGCATCCGCATATTGGGCTTTCGACAGTGTCTTGGTTGTTTGACGGCACAATCCAACACAAGGACAGCTTGGGGTTTGATCAATCGATTAAGCCAGGCGAGTTAAACTGGATGACGGCTGGCAAAGGCATTGTGCATTCTGAACGTTCATTGCCGGAAGATCGTTTGATTGAGCGCAAAGTGTACGGCACGCAAAGTTGGGTTGCTTTGCCCAAGCACCATGAAGAAACGGCACCCGGTTTCGAACATATTGATCAAGCTGCATTGCCTCTGCTTGAAGATAAAAACCGCAGCGTGCGGGTGATTGCAGGTTCGATTTTTGGCGCAAAGTCTCCGGTTAAAACCCATTCTGATTTATTCTATGCTGAGGTGATTTTGCAAGCTGGTGGAAAACTACCGCTGCCCACAGAACATGTCGAGCGCGGCATTTATGTTGTTGAAGGTGAGATTGAAGTTGCTGGCGACAGTTTCGCTGCGGGTCGTCTCTTGGTGTTCCACCCGCGTGATCCGATTGTTATCACTTCGACAAAAGGTGCGCGCTTTATGATGCTGGGCGGGGAGCCGATGGATGGGCCACGTTATATCTGGTGGAATTTTGTATCGTCATCGAAAGAGAAAATCGAAGCCGCCAAAGACGATTGGAAAAATGCGCGCTTTGCCATCGTGCCCGGTGATCACAAAGAGTTTATCCCGCTGCCAGCAGTCTAATAACTGTAGGGCATGGTTTCTTTCAAAAAAGTGATTGGAGTTGATTTGAGTTTGTCGTCTATCTAGCCGAAGTTTGATGGATTGGAGGACTCACCTATGGAACAGGCTGACTCAAAGCAGCGTACTACAATACATCGTTTAAGCGTGCGGATTTTTCATTGGTTGAATGCTTTGGCCATGTTGATCATGATCCCCAGCGGATGGCAGATCTATAACGCCACATCGTTCTGGAATGAAGATTATCAGTTTCCTGACGCAATCACTTTGGGTGGTTGGCTCGGTGGCGGCATCAGATGGCATCTGGCCGGTATGTGGTTGCTGGTCATCAATCTGTTGGTTTATTTGATCATCGGAATCATAAATGGCCATTTTAAGCGGCGTTTTTTCCCTTGGTCGCCAAGCGGTGTTATTGGGGACATAACCAAAGCCGTTCAATTCAAACTGCCACACAATCATACGAAATATAACTATGTGCAGAAGACCACATATATCGGGATCATGGCTGTTATCATCGTGACCATATTGTCTGGTTTTGAACTTTGGAAGCCGGTGCAATTTCAGGCGATTGGCTATTTCATGGGTGGGTTTGAAGGTGCGCGGCGTGTTCACTTCATCGGCATGTCGTTGATCTGTGCATTTCTTGTTCTGCATCTTGCTTTGGTCTTGATCGTCCCATCAACTTTCTTGCCGATGATCACTGGAACTTTCCGTAAAAAGAACTCTCATGAGAAGGATGTTCAACATGCTGGTTGATCCAAAAACACTTATCGTTGAAAATAAACAGCTGCTCATTGATGTTCAGCGCCGTTCATTCATGAAGCAAACGCTGTCGCTCGGTGCGTTGATGATGCTCACAGGATGTGCCGATGGTTACGAGCCGGAATTTGCCGATAACATTCTTGATAAAATGTCGAGTTGGAATGATCGTGCGCAGGCCTGGCTTTTCAGCAGCAACAGATTGGCCCCAACCTATACGCAAGCTGATGTTGTCGATCCATTTCGGTTTAACGCCTATTATGGTGTTGATGAAGTGCGGACTGTCGATGAGGCCACTTACAAACTTGAACTCAGCGGTATGATTGCCAAGAAAGATAGTTGGACGCTTGATAAGCTTCGTGCGCTGCCGCAAGAATCTGCCATCACCAGACATATCTGCGTTGAAGGCTGGAGCATGATTGGTAAATGGGGCGGGGTTCCCCTCAAGACGTTCCTAGAAATGGTCGGCGCTGATATGACCGCGAAATATGTCGGGTTTAAATGTGCAGATGATTATTGGACAAGTTTGGATATGCCAACAGCGTTGCATCCACAAACCATTATGGCGCTGACGTTTAACGATAAAGTATTGCCAAAAGAGAATGGCTTTCCGTTCAAAGTTCGTGTGCCAACAAAGCTTGGTTTTAAGAATCCAAAACACGTGATGGAAATATTTGTGACCAATGATTATCCCGGCGGATATTGGGAAGACAAAG
>CAXTKN010000212.1:0-3951 GCA_964244805.1 uncultured Aestuariivirga sp. | reverse complement strand
GACCTTCCTTATATAATCCATCAGGTGGCAGATTTGATGTAGTGACGATGCAAACACCGCGCGCATCGAGCGCTTCAAACAATCGACCAATGATCATGGCATCAGCAATATCGCTGATTTGCATTTCATCCAGGCACAGGAGTTTTGCTCTGGATGCGAGATCATCTGCGATGTCGGCAATCACATCATCGGATTTGAGAGTTGCGCGTTTGGCGTGGACATCTTGCATGAAGGCATGAAAGTGGATGCGATGTTTGGGAAGGTTGGAGATACTGGTGAAAAACAAATCCATCAGAAAGGTTTTGCCGCGCCCCACTTCGCCATGGATATAGACACCACGCCATGCGGGCTTTGACGACGACCTGAAAAATCGTTTGATAAAATTATTGGATTTCGGGTTTTGATTGAGCTGGTTTGAAAGAACCGCCAGTCTTGCCAGAACGTGTGCTTGCGATGCATCAGGCTTTACTTTGCCAGATTCAAGCAGTGCTTCGTATGATTGTGCCAACCCCATGGATGACGGCTTTTGCAGAATGCCATCAGACTTTCAAGAGATGACCATGGGCCAAGAAGATATTCAGAAATGTCACATGGGCTGAAATGATTGAAACATAAGCAAAAGCCGAAATGCAAAGCTGCAAAGAAGAGAGCGGTGTTAGCCCAGCATCGATCTTGCGCGGTTTGATGTTTGCCAAAATGGCGGTGCCGCCAAACAAAATCAAACCAATTTGCTCATAGAATAAACCTAGCCCGGTAATCAGCACACCAATGGTGATCAAACCCCAAGACGCTTTGCTGCCGATCAAGCGGGCCAAAACCGACCGTAATGCAACACCCCCATCCAAAGGCTCGGCTGGCAAAAGATTGAAGATGTTTATGCCTGCCGTCATTAAGCCGAGTATAGCAAGAATGGGATGCAGCGGTTGGCCAAAGAAATAGGGCAATGCGCAGGCAAACCCCAAGATCACAGAAACGCCTGGACCCATCAGAGCTGCAAAAACAGATTGGCCCTGACTTTCAAAAGGCAAGCGCGGCATGGCCAGGGCTCCTAAGAATGGCAGGAACACCATACGGCCCCAAGGTTGGCCGATCAGTTTATAAGCAAGGAGATGCCCGAATTCATGGACGAAAAGAGCCGCAATCAACAGCCCGCCAACTGACAAGCCCATAATGACTGCTGGATAAGTTCCGATCTTAGACGCTAAGGCCAATCCGATCATGGCTGCGAATGTTCCAAGTGTTACAACCATCGTTACAAAGGTAATGGCCGCGGAGATAATTTGATAAGGGCGCTCATTGGGCTTTCCCGTCTCAGCTTGGCCTTTAATGCGATAAGCGCCGCCCCACAAATCGGCACGCGCCAAGAGTTGGGCCAAGAAGGGGCGCGGGCCCCAATAATATATCGTATCGAGTCTGGTGCCTGCATTTTCAGGCATCAGTTTATGTGTCAGGCGCAGCAGCTCATTGCGCTCAGATTTGCCTTCGAGATCCGCTCTGGTGAGCTCAAGCGACCGGTTTTCGATATTTTCGGTCACGCGAAATAATGCTTGGAATTGGCGACTTTGGGCGTTGCCAATCGTGGTGGTAAAAACTTTGCGATAAGTTTGGGTGGTCGCGTCCACGAGTTCTGTGAGAATAGTTGTGCGACCCCAGTTTTCAAGTTTGCCATCTTGAACCGCCAGCAGAGGCCACAGCTTTTCGGGAGAGATGTTGATCCACAGGCTGACGCGGGGGGTAACTTTCATGCGGAATGCTAAAAGCAGCAGCAAAAATACGGTGAGCGGGACTTCGGGCCCCATATGAGTAAAAATACTAAACATAAAAACCCCGCGCGATTGTTCCCAATTTAGCTGGGCAATCCTTAACAGCTTACGAAATTTCAGTTCACTTTTCGATCAATGCCACGTTTGGGCTGGCGGTTTTGGCCATATGGCCGGTTTGGCGCGGGTCATCGTGAATTTCGACCATCAGGGAATAGGGCTTAAAGCCAGAACGTTTGTAAAAGTTAACTGCGGTTGGATGATCAAAATGACAGGTGTGTACCCAAAAGCGGTTGATGGGTTTTGCCCAGGCCTTGGTGATGGCAATGTTCATTAGTGTGCGGCCTAGGCCTTGGCCGATTGTGCCAGGGACAAGGCCAAAGAATGCCAACTCGCAATTTGGCATTTCGGTGAAATTCAGTTCGAGAAGGCCGACTAGCTTTTCATTTTGGCAGAGTGCGTATGATTCAATCAGTTGATTGTCTAAAATGCTTGCCAGTTTTTCATCGGGCATAAACAGACGCGAGAACCACATGTTGTTCTCGCCGATGGTTTTAAAGAGAGTGCGGAACGTTGCTAAATCTGCACTGGTAAAACGCTGCAAAGAGAAACCGCTTGGAAGGGTTGTGTCCTTGGCAGGCGGTTTTGATAGCATTTCCAAACACGTCACCACATTCGCCAATTTGCCTTTTGGAAGTTCGTAATAGCCATCGGGCAAATTGAGCGGTTGTGTCATAACGGGGTTAGCGCATGGTTGGAATTGAGAACTGCGCACCTTCCTTGGTTCCAGATGGCCAGCGCGAGGTTACGGTTTTGGTTTTGGTATAGAAACGAATTGAATCAGGCCCGTGCTGATTGAGATCGCCAAAGCTGGAGGCCTTCCAACCCCCGAATGTGTGATAGGCGAGTGGCACAGGAATTGGCACGTTAATGCCGATCATGCCAACCTGCACTTTTGACGCAAAGTCACGCGCCGCATCACCGTCACGCGTGTAGATGGCAACGCCATTGCCATATTCATGATCATTGCAAAGGCCCAAAGCTTCTTCATAAGTTTTGGCACGCAGCACGCCGAGCACTGGGCCAAAAATTTCTTCCTTATAAATGCGCATATCCTTGGTTACATTGTCGAACAAAGTGCCGCCGAGAAAATAGCCATTTTCATAGCCCTGCATTTTAAAGCCGCGACCATCAACGGCCAGTGTTGCGCCTTCTTTTACACCAATGTCGATGTAACCCTTCACGCGGTCCAAAGCCATTTTAGTGACCAGCGGGCCGTAATCAGCCTCGCGGTCAGTGGAGAGCCCAACCTTTAATTTTTCAACGCGTGGAATGAGTTTTTCCATCAGCGCATTAGCAGTGGCTTCACCCACCGGAACCGCAACAGAGATCGCCATGCAGCGCTCGCCAGCCGAGCCATAACCAGCGCCAATTAAAGCGTCGACGGCTTGGTTCATGTCAGCATCAGGCATGATAACCATATGGTTTTTTGCACCACCAAAGCATTGGGCGCGTTTGCCTGTGGCGGTGGCACCAGCATAAACATATTGAGCAATGGCGGTTGAACCCACAAATCCCACGGCTTTGATATCTGGATCATTCAGAATGGCGTCTACAGATTCCTTATCACCATTCACAACATTCAAAATGCCCGGCGGCAGGCCTGCTTCAAGAAACAGCTCAGCAATGCGCATTGGGCATGATGGATCGCGCTCGGAGGGCTTCAAGATGAAAGCATTGCCGACAGCGATGGCTGGTGCACATTTCCATAAGGGGATCATGGCGGGGAAGTTGAACGGCGTGATGCCAGCCACAACGCCTAAGGCTTGGCGCATTGAATACATATCAATGCCCGGACCTGCAGCATCGGTGAATTCGCCTTTTACAAGGTGCGGCACGCCGCAGGCAAATTCAGCCACCTCAACACCCCGCTGCAAATCGCCCAAAGCATCAGGAACGGTTTTGCCATGTTCAATTGAAATGAGAGTTGCCAATTCTTCTTTGTGCTTGTTGGCAAGCTCTACGAATTTCATCATCACCCGGGCGCGGAATTGTGGATTCTTGGCGGCCCAGGCTGGCTGTGCCGCTTTGGCGTTTTCAACAGCGGCGTGGAGTTCGGATTTGGTGGCGAGTGCGACTTTGGCCTGCACTTCGCCAGTGTTTGGATCATAAACATCCGCATAGCGGCCCG
>CAXTKN010000211.1:0-3976 GCA_964244805.1 uncultured Aestuariivirga sp. | reverse complement strand
TACGATCGCTAACCAAACTTCTGAACTTGCTAGAAGGTTGGAAGTTCTGCATGGACAAAAACTCTTCGCCGATCTCATTGCCTCCAACATTAGACGGCTCTGTGACATCGTCGGAGTTGATGTTCCGGGGCCAGCCAGAAACCGCGATGCCTTCATCACGCGCGGTGGAGGTTGGGTGGTTGGTTCTTAATGGCCATGCAAATCTTCGTCGATGCTGATGCTTGTCCCGTCAAAGATGAAGCCGCCAAAGTGGCGGCGCGGCATGATCTTGTGATTACTTATGTTTCCAATTCGCATATGCGCTTGCCGATTGGCGAGAAAGTTAAACGTGTTGTGGTGGGCGGAAAAGCAGATGAAGCAGACGACTGGATTGTCGCGCAAGTTCAACCCAATGACATTGTGGTGACGGCTGATGTTCCGCTGGCATCGCGCGCGCATAAGAAGGGGGCTAAAGTAATTTCCAATGTTGGAAAATCTTTTACCGAAGATTCAATCGGCATGGCATTGGCCATGCGCGATCTGATGTCCCATTTGCGTGAAACGACAGACATCAAAGGCTCCAACAAGGTTTTCACACCAGCTGATCGATCACAATTTTTGCAAGAGCTTGAAAAAGTGGTCCAACACATCAAGAGGCTTTAGGCCGATAGATTGGACTAACTTAGTTTTCCCGATTATTTTTGATTTACACTACCTTAATACAATCTCTCTAATTTGAAACTTCTGGGTGTGGGGAATTTCAAATGCGTAGAGTTAGTTTAGGTTTATTGTTCAGTGTTGCGCTGTTGCCCGCAACGGGTGCTTGGGCGGGCGATATTCAACCCAATGACGATGCAACGATCTATGGAAATTTGCACCTTGGTGTTTATGATGATATGTTTGTCAACACTAACCCAATGCTGCATCAATTGGGTTTGAGCGGCGGCGGGAAAGTAGCCATTGAACCACCGCAGTTTCCAATTGGCCTGCAATTGGACGCAGAAGACAAATATTCAAATTCAAGTTTACAATCTGGGACAACGGCCAATCAAGGTTCGCAATATGATGCATTGCTGGTCGCACATGGCACGTTTGAAGTAAATGATCAGCTGAAGCTGGGCGTGTTTGCAGGTTATGAAGACGTCAATCTAGATCTAACTAGCATTTCAAGCCCGTTGTTTAATTTTCACGGCGCAACCAATCTTTCCAGAGCAGCTTCTGACTACACCTATATGAGCATCGGCGGCGAAGCGCTTTATGCCTTTACTGATGACAACTGGGCCCAATTTCGCCTGGGATTTGTAAAGCCAACTTCAGGCTCAGTGAATGCCACTGATCGCACAACAAGTGTGACGTCTTCAGCAACGCTAGATGTCAGTCAATATAAGGGGTTTGAAGTTGGTATTGGTGCAAGATTTGGCTTGTTTGACCATTTCAGTTTGCGCACCGATGCGAACTTCATTTCTGTGATCGATGGGACGGGCGCTGCAACCAATGATCTCAATGCGTTGGTCACTGGCCAATATGCCTTCGCTGATTCACCCTTTGCGATTTACAGCCAAGTTGGGTATGAGAAATTCTTTGATGCAAGTGCCTCGCAGGATACTTTATATACCCGCGGCGGCGTGACGTGGTCATTCGGCGGCCCAAGCCAAACCACAAAAAATAAACTGTTCCGCAGCGCTGGTTTTGGCGGTGTATTCAATTAAAAAAAGCGGGCTCAGGTGATCAATCACAATGGCAAGATTTTCACCGAAGACTCAATACCATTCAGACATTAAAGCGGGCTGCTGCAATTTAATTCTGTTGTGTTAAGCTGATTGCATGCAAGACTATATCACCTCCGCACTGGCCACTCTTTTGATCGTGGCCGATCCTATTTTCCTCAGTGCAATTTTTCTGGGGTTGACCACTGGGCTTTCAATCAAAGATCGGCGCGAAGTGGCTTTGCGCGGGGCACTGATTGCCTTTTGTATTCTTGTTGCCGCTGGTCTGGGTGGTGCGAGGCTTTTAACGTTGCTTGGCATTTCACTTTCGGCATTTCGGATCGCGGGTGGATTGCTGCTGTTATCGGCTGCGGCAGAAATGGTGTTTGATCGGCGTGGATCACGATTGCAGGACACGGCCAAGACGGCAGTTGATATCGATCATGTGAAAAATATTGCAGCTTTTCCTTTGGCCATTCCGCTTATGGCAGGGCCGGGTGCAATCACTGCGATGATTTTGCTTTCGGGCAAAGCGCAAGGATCTTACGAAATGCTTGGAGCGCTTTTTGGCGTGGCAGCATTTGTGATGTTGGCTTGCTATTTTTGCTTTCTCATTGCTGAGCAAATTTCAAAAACCATGGGTATCACGGGGCGTGCCGTCATCTCACGTTTGCTCGGGATTATTTTGGCAGCTTTGGCTGTGCAGTTTATGATTGATGGCGTGAAAGCGATAAGTGGATAAAAAAGAGGGATGAGCATTGCTTGCCGTGGGGGCCAGCGCTCATCCCTTTATTGGTTTTGAAGTGAAGCGAAAACACCTCGACCAAGTTGCACCAGTTGTGATTTTGGAAATGGGAGGATCCTAATCGAATTGTGCTACGCAACTAGCATCGCAAGGCGCGTGCCAGTTGTTAAGGAAATGTAAATTTTTTGATAAGTTATTGTATTTAAAATATAATAACTACTTTTAATAAACTGATTCAACACGCTCATCATTTGCTCTAGGTAAAAAATTGTGCATCGCACCATCTAAAAAAGCAGCAGATTAAACGGGGTGGCTAATTTTTAACCAGTTGGACAAACGCTCCAAGCCCTCTGTCAACTTATGTTCTTCTTTCAAATAGCACATGCGCAGATAGCCCTCGCCTGCATCGCCAAAGGCGATACCGGGGGCAAAGCCGACATTTGCTTCATCGATAATTTTCATCGCCGTGGCCATTGAATCGGTCATGCCATCAATGCCGAAGAATGCATAGAAAGCGCCATCGGGCACTGAGAGGCGGAGCTGCGGAAAATCTTTCAGTGCATCAATTACGGTATCACGATTTTTCCGCGCTTTTCCCACTTGTAGCTCTATAAAATCGTCACCTTCATCCAGTGCCGTCACACAGCCACGTTGCAAAAATACTGCGGTGCCTGACGTGTTGTATTGAATAACGCGCTCAATCACTGGCCCCAATATTTTTGGGGCTTGAATCCAGCCAATGCGCCAGCCCGTCATGGCCCAGTTTTTGGAGAAGGTGTTGCAGAGGATGAGTTGTTCTTCCGGGTCGCAGATATCGAGGAAGGATGGCGCGCGGGTTGCACCATCTGCACCGTAATAGAATTTGGAATAGACTTCGTCGGCCAAAATCCAAATACCTGCTTTGCGGCACGCGTCACGAATTGCGATGAGATCGGCTTTGCTGGCCACCCAACCCAGTGGGTTTGACGGCGAGCACAAGCATATGGCCTTGGTGCGCGGTGTGATGGCGGCAAACAATCGGTCTAAATCCAGCACCCATTTGCCATTGGCGAAGGTCATGGGCACTTCAACTGGCTTGGTGCCTTGAATGCGTAATGGCCCAGCATAGTTTGGCCAAGCTGGTGTGGGGATGATAATTTCATCGCCATCACTGGCGATCATTTGAATAGCAGTTTGGATGGCTTGCATGCCGCCGCCGGTGACGCAGAAATTACCCTCTGAAAATGTTTTATCAAAATGCCTTTGGTGATAGCGCACCAAGGCTTCGCGCAGTTCAGGAATGCCGCGCTGGAAAGTGTAAAATGTTTCACCCTTGGCTAAACTGGCGGCGGCGGCGTTTGAGAATTTTTCAGGGGTGGGCAAATTTCCTTCGCCTGACCAGAAAGGAATGATACCCGGTTTGGTGAAGCCATACATGGCTGCTCTGACGATGCCGCTGTCGGGTTCGATTTGGGCAGGCTTTGTGAGTTTGGAAATCAGGGTCATAGGGCGACAATGCAAATAAAAAACCCGGGTGGCAAGCACCCGGGCTCTCAAAATTTATTAT
>CAXTKN010000210.1:0-3995 GCA_964244805.1 uncultured Aestuariivirga sp. | reverse complement strand
AGTGATTGGTGGAGACAAGCGGGATCGAACCGCTGACCTCTTGCATGCCATGCCGTTTTTCATGATTCCCGCACTTTCATTGAAATGCCTTATCTTTAACAAATTCAATAAGATAACTTCCCGCGATTTCCCTGCATATCCAATTGATACACGCAAATATCACTGTTATTTGGTTGCTAGATGGTTGCTAGAAATCAAATGAGCTCGTTATGACTTCTGTTCGTAAACACATAACCAAATCAGTTGTCGATACCATGAGGCCAAGTGAAATCATTTGGGACACCAAGCTGATTGGCTTTGGAGTGAGATACCAACGCCGAGACAAGGTGTTCGTTTACAAGTGCAGGATCGACAATAGACAGCGCTGGTTTGCAATTGGCAAGTATGGGCAGCCGTGGACCGTCGCAGACGCTGAGAACCGCGTTAAAGCCATACAGGGCGATATTGCAAAGGAACTCGATCCGGCAGCGATCAGAGACGAGCGTATTCGAAGCCCAACTCTTCGGCAGGTGGGAGCAATCTTTCTGGAAACAGTCGTAACTAAAAAGCGCAAGGCAACCCAAGTCCTTTATCGCGATTTTCTGGAACGGCTGACCTACCCCAAACTGGGCGATGTGAAAGTAGCCCAAATCAAGTTCAGTGACATTGCAATTCTCCATTATGGCTTACGCAACACGCCTATCACAGCCAATCGTGTCATCGCCTCATTGTCTACCCTGTTTTCATGGTGCGAACGTTGTGGACTTCGACCCAAACATTCCAACCCTGTTCAAGGTGTCGAACGATTTGCCGAGAAAAGCAAAGAACGGTTCCTGTCGCCCCGCGAATTGGCCCGCTTGGGCGTTGCACTTGCGAGGGCAGAGAGAAATCAAACGGAGTCCGTATTCGCACTTGCTGCAATTCGGCTTTTGATCCTCACAGGATGCCGCCGAAACGAAATTCTGGAATTGCCGTGGAAGGACGTCAAGATTGAGAGGGCGATGCTGTTGCTTCCAGAAACCAAGACTGGTGCAAGGCCTGTCTATCTATCGGCACCAGCACTTTCCGTTCTGGCGGCACTTCCTCGGGTCAGTAACAATCCCTTTGTCATCGTTGGAGAGAAGCAAGGGCAGCACCTCGTAAATTTGCGCAAACCTTGGTTACGCATCTGCAAGGTCGCAAGACTCAGGGATGTCCGGATTCACGATCTGCGACATTCATTTGCTAGTGTGGGCGTGAGCGGCGGCGCATCCTTGCCGATCATCGGTAAATTACTTGGCCACACAAAAAGCTCGACTACCGAGAAATACTCACATCTAGCGGCTGACCCTGTCCGTGCTGTCAATGAAGCTATGGGTGATCAGATTGCCACCATGCTGAGGGGGCAGAAAAGAAACGTTGTGAAGATTGGGACAGCGTTTGGAGGCTAGCAGTTTGAATGCTGACAGCATCGTAAGCGGACCGTGATCAAAACGTCGACCCTAACGCTGCCGCTAAAGATTCTCTGATGTGTGAACATCAAAAGGCAAGCTGATGGAGGCAGGCGGGAACTCCGCGCCGCCGTCGAAGGCTTGGATCATTGCAGCGATGGCTGCTTCCCCCAACCTCGTCATGGGATGTGAGATCAGGAAGTTGAGCGTACCATCAAGGAGTGCGGTGCGTGTGACATCAATGAGATCATAACCAACGGCGACGATATCATTTCCGCGCCCGCTGTCTCTCAGGGCCGCTGTTGCACCTGAAATGCCGCCGCCTGATATGAACAGACCAATCAGATCAGCGTGTTTCGCCAGAATGTCTTCAGTCACCTCACGTGCGATATTTGCGTTTTCGAATGTTGATTGCGGTTCCAAGAGGGCAAAGTTGCTGGCGTGTTCGCGGAAATAAGAGCGGAAGCCGCTTTCGTTGGTCTCCTGGCAGCGGAAGCGGTGGTTGCCAACCAGAATGCCAATCTTGCCTTCACGTTTACACAGATTATCGAAGGCCCACCCGGCAGTCCTTCCCACTTTCCACGCATCAAGGCCAATATAGCCAATAGTGCAGCGAGCGCTCAGCTGTGAAACCAAAGCGAATATCTTTTTCCCATTTTCCGTAAGCCTTTCAATTGTTGCAGAGACAACGGGGTGTTCAGGTGCAACAAGGCCAATAACATCAGCTCTTTCAGCGAGCCGATCGAGTCCTGCTGATACATTTTGAGGTGAGAGTTCTTCCAAAAATTCAATTTGTAGCAAGACCTCATGATCTCGGACGGTCCGGGCTGCGGCCTCTAGCACCGTAGCAAGCGATTTGTAGAAGGCGCGGTGAGGTTGCAGTAAAAGGATACCTATCCTGATCTTTGGTTTGGCCTTGTCGAGACCTTGACGGATCGAACCAATGCCATAGAATCTAACAGATTCAGCTGCTTGCAAAATGTTTTGCAAAGTTTCTGGTCGTACTTTCTCCGGCTCATGCAAAGCGCGATTGACCGAGGACACAGAAAGACCAGCTGCTTTGGCCACATCATGAATTGTTGCTCTTGCCACTCTCTTCTCCATCTCAAACCAGCTCACACCGACTAGAATCATCTCGAAACAAAATGCTACGGAATGAACGTTCTAATATCATTCTTATTGCATTGATTCATTCCAAACGCCAGTCTTGAAAATAATAAAAGCGCGTCAAGCGCTTGGCGGCACCACCGAATGGGAAGAAAATATGGACGATCTGAAGTTTGGAACACGGAACAAACGTGGCGATTGGGCTCCCTCTGCTCATGCTGAAATTGCGCCGTTTTGGGCTTGGCCTCCGCAGATCTCAAAAGTTCTGAAATGGCTGGTGGGCTACATCTGGCCGTGGAACGCCTTCCACATGGCAACCACACTTCTCTATTGGTATTATATCATTCCCGGCGTTGAGACGATGAAGACACTCAGCTGGGATTGGGCGCTCTGGCTCTATGCGGTGAATGGTGTTGGCATCTTCATCATGTATGGTGCCATCGAGTTTTTCTACTATTTCAAGCGCCGCCAAGGCTCGCGATTCAAGTACAACGCAAAATTCCCCGCCGATAATCCCTCAGATGTTTTTTGGTTCAAAAGTCAGAACATCGATAATTTCCTGCGTAGCTATGTCTTTGGCATTTCCATGTGGACCTTGGTTGAGGTGTTGATGCTGTGGGCTTTTGCCAATGGCTATGCGCCATGGCTCTCATGGAGCGAGCATCCGCTCTATTTGGCCTTTTTGGTTTTCATTGCACCGGCCATCCATGACACTTATTTCTTTTTCATCCACCGCGCCATCCATTGGCCGCCGCTTTATAAGTGGGTGCATTCGGTGCACCATAATTCGATCAACCCCTCGCCATGGTCTTCGCTGTCCATGCATCCGGTTGAAACGTTTATCTATCATGGCGTGGCGTTTTTGCATCTTATCATCCCGTCCAATCCGATCATTGGCCTCTTTCAATTACACTTGGCGGGCTATGGAGCGGTCAATGGTCATATTGGCTTTGACAAGCTGGAGCTGACCGAAGGCACAACACTCGATAGCCACGCCTATCTCCACTACCTCCACCACAAATATTTCGAGGTGAATTACGGCGGCGATGGCTTGGTCCCGCTCGATAAATGGTTCGGCACTTGGCACGACGGTAGCAAACAAGGTCAGGCGCAGATGGATGCTCGGTTTGAGCAGAAGGTGGCGCGCATAAACGCACGCCAGAAGGCACGAAAAGGAAATGCTGAGACTTAAAGTCAAAGTGTTTGACGAAACGAACTTTAACAAAATCCGTCAACAGACGGCAACATTGGGAGGAAACTAAAATGAAAAACTTTAAGACATTGCTGACCGCTTTGGTCACAACAGCAGCAATTGGTATCAGCACAACAGCCGCACTCAGCGCCAACATCGCTGTGGTTGGAGGTTCGAACGATGACGCGTTCTGGAACCTAATCAAGAAGGGCCTTGACGATGCAACACCTGCCATTACTGCAAACGGCGGCTCGGTGAATTATCTGCGCCTGCAAAACTACGACAAC
>CAXTKN010000209.1:0-4048 GCA_964244805.1 uncultured Aestuariivirga sp. | reverse complement strand
GATGTGACGATCCAAGCTCAAATTCTTGATCTGCTATCAAAGCTGCAACGCGAAACCGGAATGGCCATGGTGTTAATCACCCACTCCATGGGGGTTGTCGCAGAAACCGCCAAGCGCGTGAGCGTGCATTATGCGGGGCAAAAAGTAGAACAGCAGGAGGTGGCAGAACTTTTTGCCAAACCGCATCACCCCTATACTGAGGCGTTGTTAGCTTCGCTTCCCGAACGCGCCAAGGGCCGTACTTTGCCTTCCATTCCAGGTGTGGTGCCGGGGCAATTTGATCGGCCAAAGGGTTGCTTGTTTGCACCGCGTTGCTCCTACGCAACCGATTTATGCCATTCGACACCGCCTGATCCGGCCCTTGAAGTGCTGTGCCATTATCCGCTGAACATGAAAGCTATGGCGATATGAGCATCGTTCTCGAAGCAACTGATCTAAGGCGCTACTATGAAATCGGTGGCAGCATGTTCAGTTCTACGCGCACACTCACAGCACTCGATGGCGCTAGTTTTGTTTTGGAACGCGGCAAAACTTTGGCTGTGGTCGGTGAATCCGGTTGCGGTAAATCAACATTGGCGCGGGTGATCACCATGATTGAACCGCCAACCGCAGGCTCGTTCAAAATAGGTGGAACTGAAATTGCGGGGGCTTCGACTGAGACTTTAAAATCCATGCGCGCGCGTGTGCAGATTGTTTTTCAAAACCCATATGGCTCGCTCAATCCCCGCCAGAAAATTGGCCATGCTTTAGAAGAACCGTTGCTGGTTAACACAAAAGCAAGTGAAACTGAGCGCACCGAGAAAGCCCGCGAGATGATGGTGGCAGTGGGTCTGCGCCCCGAACATTATGATCGCTACCCGCATATGTTTTCAGGTGGCCAACGCCAACGCATCGCCATTGCGCGGGCGTTGATGTTGAACCCAGAAATATTAGTGCTTGATGAACCCGTTTCGGCCCTTGATGTTTCCATTCAAGCGCAAGTTTTAAACCTGCTGGCCAGCTTGCAAGAAAAATTTAACCTTGCCTATTTGTTCATCTCGCATGATTTAGCAGTGGTGAAACATATAGCAGATACCGCGATGGTCATGTATCTGGGCCATGTGGTGGAGCAGGGGGCAGCCAAGGATTTATTCTCTGATCCAAAACACCCTTATACAAAGGCCTTGCTGTCGGCCACGCCGCAGGCCGACCCCATGGCCAAGCGCAACCGCATTGTGTTGCAGGGTGAACTGCCTTCGCCACTGAATCCGCCATCTGGGTGTAGCTTTAGGACGCGCTGCCCCATTGCACAGGATTATTGTGCAACGGCAACACCGCAGCTCAGAAGGCTCAAAGGTGTTGATGTAGCTTGTCATTTCGCCGAATAAAAAACCTATTGACAAACAGTGATAAAAATCCTATATAATTTCCACGAGCTGTTTTACATCGTAAATCAGTGCCCATGTGATGGGGCCGAAATCATCACCACCCCACCGGAGGTCTCCGGAACCAACGGGAAGGGTGTGTCTTAATCGGAGTGGAAGGTGACGACCTTCAGCTCCATTCAAAAATCGCCCTCAGTTAAGCAAGCGCAGATGCCAACGACGGGCAGCGAGCGATTCACTGCGAATGGCATCCAACACCTTACGTTGCAGATGTTGAAACTCCGGCGTTGAAACCATGTCGTAATGCCTTGGTCGTGAAAGCGTTATGGGAACAATTGTTTTGATCCGCCCCGGCCTATTGGTCATCACGGCCACACGGTCGGAAAGATAGACTGCTTCTTCAACATCATGGGTGATGAACAACACTGTAAGTCTATGTTTTTCCCAAATGCCGGTGAGTAACTCTTGCATATGGTGGCGGGTTAGAGCGTCCAGTGCGCCAAAGGGTTCATCCATCAATAACATCTTGGGACGATAGCTAAGTGCGCGTGCGATGGCCACACGCTGCTTCATGCCGCCTGAAAGTTCGGATGGAAACGCTTTCTCAAAACCTTGCAAGCCCACGAGTTCGAGATGTGATTGAGCAATGACGCGCGCATCCGCTTTGGATTTTCCTGCGGCCAGCAAAGCGAACTCAACATTCTGCAACGTGTTTAGCCAAGGTAAAAGCGTATAGCTTTGAAAAACCACGCCGCGATCAAGACCGGGTGAAATAATGTCTTCGCCATCAATGGTGATACGGCCATCATCATGGCTTTCGAGGCCCGCAGCAATTGAAAGCAAAGTTGATTTGCCGCAACCCGATGTGCCGACCAATGCAACAAATTCATTGTCGCCCACAGTGAGATTGAAATCATTCAAAGCAACTGTTGTTCCGCGTTCGCTGCTGAACGTCTTGCTTAATCCAGATATCACGAGCTTATCGGACATTGAGATACCTGAATAATTTGCGACCTGCGTATTTCATAGCTTGATCAGTTGTGAGGCCGAGCATGCCAAGAATAAGGAGATAGCCAAAAATAAGATCGGTTTGGAAAAACCGCTGCGCGGTCGTAATGCGGTAGCCGAGGCCTGACGTTGCAGCCACAAGCTCTGCAACCACAAGCCAAGTCCACGCCCAACCTAAACTGATGCGCATCGAATCCCAAATCGCGGGCAGGGCAGAGGGCAGCACAATGCGCTGCAGAATGCGCAGTTCTGGCATTTGCAACGTGCGGCCGAGATTTAGAAAATCTTTTGGAACAGATTTCACATTATCCATCACCAGCAAAACTTGTTGAAAAAATGTACCGATGAAGATGATCAAGAGTTTCTGCGCATCGCCTGTGCCTGACCACAGTATCGTGAGGGGCACGAAAGCGACGACCGGCATATAGCGGATAAAATCGACGAAGGGTTCAATCGCCGCTTCCCAACCTCGGTAGCTGCCAATCAAAATTCCAATCGGCAAGGCGATCACTGTTGAAACCAAAAATCCAAAGGTGATGCGGTAAATGCTGATGCCTAAATCTGCAAAGAGTTGGCCGCTCGCCCACAGCTCTGCAAGCCTGCTTATAACCTTTGCAGGTGAGGGCAGAAACAGCGGGCGCACTAGTCCAAAATATGTGGTCAAGAACCATAAAATGGTTAGCACCGCAAAAACACTGGCTGAAATGCCTAGATATTCTGCGGTACTGATTTTTCCACCTAGCGCAAAGCGGCGATTGCTGCCACTTCGCTTATTTTGCTGCGGCATCTACAAAGCGAGCATCAATTGCAGTTGAGAGATCAACATCTTTTTGCAAAATGCCAGCAGCGCGTGCTGCCTTGTGAACTTCTGGAATAACTTTCTTGGTGAAGTTTCCAGCAAATTCAGTTTTGTTCTCAGCTGCTGAATAATAAACCACTCCGTCAAAAGCTGTGGTCAATTCATCAGGCTTGGCACCAACCGCTTCAGAAATAATAGCGCGACCACCGGGTGTATCTTTACGGTAATCAGCCACAGCCGCATCCCATGCCTTGACCAATGCCAGCACTTGGCCGGGTTTTGATTTCAAGAATTCTTCAGTCACCACTAAAACGTCGGAGATAAGGCCTGGATTTTCACCTGCACTGTAAATCATTTTCACATTCTTGTTCTGCTGCATGGCAAGCGTGAGATAAGGCTCGTAAGTGACTGCAACTGGAACTTTGCCGCCAATGAGCGCTGCACCCGCATCAGCAGCAGGCATAGGCACTTTTTGTACATCGGCGATTGTCATGCCGTTTTGTGAAAGCGCATAGTTTAAAAGAATATCGCTAGTGGTGCCTTCTTCTAACGCAACTTGCTTGCCTTTTAGGCCTTTGATGTCAGTGACTGAACCGTCTGACACCATAGCATCGGCGGTTTTGGAAACGTCCATCAACAAGACAATCTTGATTGGTAAGCCCGCAGCGATAAAATTCATGGCGGTGTGGGTTGCAATATTTCCGCATTGCAATTGCCCGGAAGCTAAAGCAGCATTTAGATCGGAGTCAGTGGTGAAGTTCACCAACTCAACGCCTTCAAGCCCCGCTGCTTTGAACAATTCTTTCTTGGCCGCGATATGCCACTGGCCATAACCAAGCCAAGGGTTGAGGCCCATCTTCAACGTGCCAGCTTCTGG
>CAXTKN010000208.1:0-4063 GCA_964244805.1 uncultured Aestuariivirga sp. | reverse complement strand
CCTTTGCAGAATGTCTTTAACCTGGTCCTGAATAGATAATCGCCCAGTCGTCAAGGCCTCCGTTGCAGGTGTACGGCCAACAATTTCGCGCATCGCACTTTCGGCAACAGCACGAACAAGCCGCTCTTGTTCGTCAACATTGAACAAATATTTTTGCGGATCAGAAATTTTCCAAAGCACTTTGAATTTGATATCGACCATGTTTTCGTCACCAGTCAGCATCAGGCCTTCATCATTGCCATCACCAATCGATGTCTGCTTTTCAGCTGCAACAGGTAACAATTCCATTTTTTCAATTGGCCAAGGCGCAAATTGCAAACCGGGATTGACCGTTCGTGTGTAAGCACCAAGTCTCAGCACCATGCCGCGTTCATCCGGCTGAACTTGATAAACCGAATTATAAACAAAAAACGCCGCCACTGCAGCGAGTGGCAAAAGCCACGTTCCACGCCCACCACCTTGCGGCAAAATTTGATTAAGGCTTTCTTTGCCCTTCTTCAAAAGTCCGTCCAAATCCGGCGGAATGCCAGAACCACCGCCGCGATTGCCGCCGCCCCAATTCGGGCCACCTTTATTGCCGGGCTTGTCGTTGCCAGGTGGTTTGCCCCAAGGCCCACGATCTACTGGCGGCTTATCTCCCGGTGGCTGGTTCTTGCCGTCATCGTCTTTATTCCAAGGCATGGTCTATCCTCTTTGGAGATCATCAAATCAAATAACACTTACGTTGCGCATATAGGTATGGGTTAGCTGATTGTCCACTTTGACTATTTGACACGCTTAAGTCGCTTTAGAACGAAGCCAGCACTATCATTCGGACCACGCTCATGCGCTTCCGAACCCAGCAATTCCCATTCTGCAGGATTGATCTTCGGAAACAAAGTATCGCCTTCGACTTCAACATCAACTTCAGTCAAATAGATCTGATCTGCCGCCGGCCAAAACAAGCGGTAAATCTCGCCGCCACCAATCACGGCGATTTCATCGGGGTGATCAACTTTCGCCAAAGCCAGCGCTTCGTCCATGTTCCGAGCTGACTCAGCGCCTTGAAGCGGAATAACCAACTTACGGCTGATCACGATGTTGCGTCTGCCAAGCAAAGGCTTGCGCGGCAAACTGTCCCAAGTCTTGCGGCCCATGATCACGGGTTTTCCCATGGTGATCTGCTTGAACAGTTTCAGATCGGACGAAATATGCCAAGGCAATCCGCCATCTTTGCCAATTACGCCATTGCGTGATGCTGCAACCACCAGCGATATGATGGTCATGTGGCTAAATCCGTCAATGCTTTGCCTTCCAGCATGCAATAACAATTGCCGTCTTCGATCTCAGCTCCAACGCCCTCATACAGTTTGCGAGCACCGTCGTTCCAATGCATCATCAGCCAAAAAACCTTGGGATATCCGCGCTCTACAGCCACTTTCGCAACTGCTTTCATAAGAGCTTCACCAACCCCCATACGCCTGAAATCGGGCATTACGGCGATGTCTTCGAGATACATAATTTCTTTGCCATAGTTGGTCGAAAAGCTGCGGTGCCAGAATGCTGACCCTGCAAAAACACCATCAACAAAAGCCACTTGAGCGCCGACAATCGGCGCATCATTAAATAGTGCAGACTCAAAATCGGCACCAGTTGCCTTAACCGCACCAGCCCCACCCCAATGCGTCTCAGCAATTTGTTGGGTTGGCCCAATAATCAAATGCCCTTCCCCCGGACGAATAGCGCGCACTGCAATCATCAATGCGTACCAGCGCCAAACAAGCCAAGTGAGCTCAGCGCGTTCCAACTCGCATGACACGCAATCGTCACCCACAGGCTGCCAAAGCGAAGTAAAAGAAGGCCCAGTGCTATGCCCATCATAAACAACACACCCACGAACAACCATGGCGCTCCAGTCGCATGCGCCATAGCCCACAAAGCCGAAGTGATCAAAACTGCACCGGTACGGCCCAAACGGGAACTGGCAATTCCAGAAAATAGCGCTCCGCGAAACATAATCTCTTCAGTTAAGGGGGCTGCTAAAACAACGCTCGGCAAAGCCAGCGCAAATAAAATGGGATCCTTGGCAAGTGCCGCCATGGTTTTTTCGATAACGCCAGCAGAGCTGTTATCATTTCCTAATCCGCCACCGTTAGGCGCGTAGGTTTCTGGATCAATGCCAAGTGCCGCAAAAGTGCCGCTAAAAATACCAAGCATCACCAAACCAAAACCAAGCACGACAACAATCCACCCCAGCCAACCCAGTTGCGGCAATCGCAATGGCAACCGACCCATTCCTTTCGGCAAACCAAATCTCGCAAAAAACAGGGCAATCAAAAGAATCAAAATCGCCGAAGGAAAGAGCCCGATAATAGTAGCCTTCACATACAATTCTTGGTCGCTCGGCACCCAAAGTGAAACGCTGGAATTTGCATTGCCCAACGCGCTCATAGCAAACGCACCGTGCCAAAAATAATATATTAAAAAGCCAGCAACAGTTTGCAAAATCGCGCTTGCTAAAAACATAAGAACGAAAAACAAACTTGCCCGCAAAGGCCGTTGCATCACCTCAGTGGGATAAAGCCATTCACGCCGCGCACGTTTGAAATCAGTTCCAAAAACCGTCATGTTTAAACCGCCACAGGCGCAGAGATCGCCGCATCTGGTGTGTAGTTCACGATCTCAAAATCCTCAAACTGAAAATCATCCAGCGCCTTTATATCGCGCTTTATTACAAGTTGCGGAAGCGTATGTGGTGTGCGGGTAAGCTGCAACTCTGCCTGCTCCATATGATTAAGATATAGATGCGCATCGCCCAGCGTGTGCACAAACTCGCCAACCTTAAGCCCCGTCACCTGGGCCACCATGTGGGTGAGTAAAGCATAAGAGGCAATGTTAAATGGCACACCCAAAAAAATGTCAGCTGAGCGTTGATAAAGCTGGCAAGACAGTTTTCCATCCGCGACATAAAACTGAAACAAACAATGGCACGGCGGCAAAGCCATTTTATCAACATCAGCCGGATTCCAAGCTGTCACGAGCAATCGCCGTGAGTCTGGAGTCTTTTTAATCCGTGCGACAACATCAGCCAGTTGATCAATCACGCCACCATCACGCGCGGGCCATGAGCGCCACTGCGCGCCATAAACCGGACCCAGGTCGCCATTGGCATCGGCCCATTCATCCCAAATCGAAACCTTATTGTCTTTAAGATATTTGATATTTGTCTCGCCTCGAATAAACCAAAGCAACTCATAAATGATCGAGCGCAGATGCAGTTTCTTAGTGGTAACCAATGGAAAACCGTCGGCGAGATCAAACCGCATTTGATAACCGAAAACGGATATCGTGCCTGTGCCCGTGCGGTCCATCTTGCGCACGCCTTTGTCGCGCACATGGCGCATGAGATCGAGATATTGCTTCATAATGCAATCTTAGACGGACAAGCCGATTCCGCAAAACAAAAGCGGCAAAATCCTATCCGAATTTTGCCGCTTCTAAAAACTGATGTGGATAAATTAAGCGAGTTTGCCCATCGTGCCAGTCGCTTCTGCAACCAGATAATAGACCGTAACACGGTGCTTAGTTCTGTCTTCCTTCATTTTTTCGCCCGCAGCACGAACAGCCTTATCGGCAACCGCAGCATCCAAGCCGAGCTTTTTTGCACAAAAGCCATCGACAACACGCTTGACTTCAGCGGGGTCTGTCATGGCCACAAATTGTGAATCTTTGCCCTTCAAAGCAATGCCGCAATATTTAACGATTGCGTCAACCGCTGCCTGATTGACCTTTGCAGTATATTTCTTGATATCCTCAGCGTAATCCAAAGTAATCCCCCCATGTTGGGTTAAATGCAACCTCCCCGGCTGCATTTGAAGACTAGCACGGGATTACAAATCCGCAAGAAAAAAACCATACCCTTAGCAACTTTGAAGTGCAGACCGAGAAAGCCTTTATTTCACCACCAAACATGCCTATATAGATGCTGTCAGGCGTCGCAAGGCGGTTTGACTATGGTGATAAACGGCTAACGCAATAAACCTATTGGACCCGGGGGCAGTACCCGGCGCCTCCACCAAAGACG
>CAXTKN010000207.1:0-4069 GCA_964244805.1 uncultured Aestuariivirga sp. | reverse complement strand
TGGTTGAAGCTGGCTACGCGCCAGAAATGGCCTATTTCGAATGCTTGCATGAAGTAAAGTTGATCGTGGATTTGATCTATGAAGGCGGAATCGCCAACATGAACTATTCAATCTCAAACACCGCCGAATGGGGCGAATACGTCACTGGCCCACGCATCATCACTGATGAAACAAAAAAAGAAATGAAGCGTGTATTGCACGACATTCAAAGCGGAAAATTCACCAGCGAATGGATGCAAGAATACCGCGCCGGTGCTGCCCGTTTCAAGGCGATCCGCCGCAACAACGACACGCATCAGATTGAAGCTGTCGGCGCGAAGCTCCGCGAGATGATGCCTTGGATTGGCAAGAACAAGCTGGTGGATAAGGCGCGGAATTAGTTCCAATGCTAAATCGGGTGGTCATTTACTCTAAGAACCCACAAAAGATGGCGGACTTTTATGTCCGCCATTTTTTGTTTGTGGCTGAAGACGACCCAGATGGCCGTATGATTAATCTTATTCCGTCGACGGGTGGTTCTCGCATCACTCTGCACCCGGCAGCGAAAAGTCAACGCATGGGGCAGGTCCTCATTAAACTATCTTTCGACACGAAAGACGTGGCTGACTTCAAAGCAAAGGCGGCAAAAGAAGGCTTGAACTTCGGAAAAATATGGCAAGCGGATGGCTATGAGTTCGCCAACGCCAAAGATCCCGATGGCAATTCGATCCAAGTTTCAAGTCGGGCGTTTAAGACATAAGTGAGTGTCGACCTGTTTTAGTCGTGTCAGACCAATTCCACTCTTAAACTCTTTCCCACTGCATTCCGATTTCTCATGATTGCGCATCCGAATGCTTCGCATCCAGCACATCTAAAATCGCTAGCCCCTTCGCCTTGTCGCCGCGAGCAGCGCGAATGCGGAAGCGGCTTTCCATGTCAAACTCAGTCAACGCTTTAGTGGAAAACTCCTCAAACAATTTATTCAAGCTTACGCCCCGTTGTGAAGCCAAGACGCGAAGACGCTCGTGCTGATCGTCGGGCAGTCTAATTGTGAGTGTGCTCATGGTCCGAACAATCCTTTGCTCAAAAATTCAACAGGGTTGCAAATTTCAATATTTGGAAAACTTAATTCGGCGTTTCGGAAATCTTTTTTGTTGGCCGTGATAATCATTTCAGCACCTCCGGCAACGGCCAGCTCCATCACGTGATTGTCTGCCTCATCGCGCAAATTAGGTCGCCATAAAAAATATATCGGAACCCACGTGCTGCTCGCAAAGAATGCATCCAACAAAATGTTCCGGTCGTCTTGTGAAATCAATCGTCCATCAAACAAAGCGTCTCGACTACAGACGTCTTCAAATTCTGAAACCAACGCATTACCCACTAATGGTCTCAAATGTCCCTGAAGGCAAAAGCGGATTATTTGCCGAGAAGCACCGTTTGCACTCATCACAGAAGAAACAAATACATTAGTATCTACAACGACAAGCATAGATTCTTGATAGCATATATGCTGTCGAATTGTCAATGCAACGATAAAAAAAAGGGCCCCCACCGGGAGCCCTTCCTCATAGATTAAAAAATTAAATTATTGAGCAGCCTTCATCTCAGCATTGCAAGCTGACCAATACTTAGGCCATGTGCCGTATTGAGCTTGGAAAGCTGGCTTATTGGCGCGCCACTTGGCACCGCAATCGCGGGCGCGTTGGTGGGCGGCCATTTGTCCTGGTGTGAAGGGCTTGCCATTCTTGTCTACAGTCTTGAGTGGCTCAGCATTTGCGGTATCTGCTGGTTCAGCGGGCGTCGGATCCATGGTAGCAGCAGCTGGCTTCTTCTTCATAACCACTGGTGTGACCGGAGCAGGCGCTGGAGCAGCACCGGCAACTACGCACTTAGCAGCAACGAAATCTTTCCAAGCCATGCCAGCAGGCACAGCGTTCTTGGCTTTCAAATCTTTCCAAGCAGCAGAGCAATTCTGCATAAAGCTGCCCGAAGGCGTTGCAACCGTTGTTGCAGCAGCAGCTGGTGCAGCAGGAGCTGGTGCAGCAGGAGCCACAACTTTTGCAGCCTTCGCTGGTTTTACCATTGGAGTAGCTGGGGCAGCAGGAGCTGGATCAGCCACAGCCGCATCTGCAGCACACTGGCTTTTCATAAAGTCAGTCCACTTCATGTTGCCTTCTGGCGTATTGGCCGCTTTGGCAGCCTTAAACTTA
This sequence comes from uncultured Aestuariivirga sp., assembly GCA_964244805.1. GTDB lineage: Bacteria > Pseudomonadota > Alphaproteobacteria > Rhizobiales > Aestuariivirgaceae > Aestuariivirga. Next base: position 1,877 of record CAXTKN010000207.1, on the reverse strand, counting down.
GTCGAGCAGGCCTTCATAAAGCTGTCTTTGGCCAGCACTTCTGTGCCAAGCATCGGCGCAGAAAGAACCATTAAAGCCACAGCCAGTGACATATTGCGTAAAGTTTTGGACATTTAGGAATTCCTTATAAATGAGTGTGGCCCGCCCGCCGCCGTAAGGCCCGGTGCTCGTTCCGTTGTGAAGTCCTGATTCACCCCGTTGGGCCAGTCTAATCGCTTTTAATTTTGTTTAAAAGGCGGCAAATATGTTACGGTTTGGTAAGCCGATTGCCACCGCAGACGGAAATCTTCCGCAATTCATTTGAGATATAGCCTTTAATACTTGAATGAGACAAACTGGCAAAAAATATGATGGAGCCAACACTTGTGAGTCTCGAAACCGATATCGCCCAACTCAAAATCCAAGAAGAAAAATTACAGTTCACATCGTTTTTAGAAGAAGACGCTTGGAACTTGGGACAAGCTATGCGCGCCGACGCTGTCGCCAAAAAACATCCATTCGTAATTGATATTCGAATCTCAGGCCGAAAACTGTTTTTCACAGCCTTGCCCGGCAGCGTTCCCGAAAATGAAAACTGGGTTCAGCGCAAAATCAATATCGTTATGGTCAAACACAAAAGCTCTTATCATATCGGGAGAGAACTCGCGCAGAATGGCAAACTGTTGAACGAGGCTATGGGCTTCAACCCCATCGACATTGCTCCACATGGTGGCTGCTTTCCGATTATCATTAAGAGTGTAGGTGTCGTCGGCACCATCACTGTATCAGGTATTCCCCAGCGCGAAGACCATAATTTCGTCGTCGAACACATCTGCGCCTACCTAAAACTTGATCATGCCAAATTAAAGTTGGCCGCTGAATAATATGGATACAACTTTATTTTGGGTCTTTGCGGCCATCGCCACGTTTGTGGCCGGCGCATCAAAGGGTGGCATTCCCGGTGTCGGCATACTGGCGGTTCCAATTCTCGCCCAAGCCATCCCCGCAGGCGCAGCTGCCGGGTTCCTGCTTCCGCTTTATGTGGTCAGTGATATGTATGGCCTGTGGCTTTACCGGAAAGATTTTGATCTCTGGAACATCCAGATCATGGTGCTCACGGGTTGTATTGGCATTGGAATTGGCTGGTTTACCGCGCATTACAACAATGATGACATCGTGAAATTAATCGTCGGCTTCATCGGCATTTGGTACACCGCCGACCTCTATCTCAATCGTAAAAAAGATGCGGTAACAAAATCTGCGGACATTCCGCGCGGATTATTTTGGGGAACCATCGCAGGATTCACCAGTTTTGTGGCGCATGCAGGCGGCATTCCATTTCAAATGTATGTGCTGCCTCAGCGCCTCAGCAAAATGAAATATGCGGGAACATCGACCATTACGTTTGCAATCATCAACGCACTAAAACTCCCACCCTATTGGATGCTCGGCCAGATTAATCTGAACAGTTTGGAAAAATGTGCATATCTTACACCCATGGCGCTATTTGGCGCGTGGGCTGGTTTTAAGCTCACTAAAATATTTCCTGAAGGCGCATTCTTCAAAGCAGTTGAGGTCGCATTGTTGTTGGTATCGCTGAAACTGATTTATGATGCACTGACACACATGATTTGAGATCATAACAATCGGCACAATGTTTTGCTTGCCGCACTTCGAGATTCATAGCAGTTTCGTTCCATCATGAAACTGAACTTCCACACACTCGACGTTTTCACCACCCGTAAATTCGCAGGCAATCCATTGGCTGTTGTTCTTGGAGCAGATCATCTGTCCACGGAGCAAATGCAAACGATCACGAAAGAGTTCAATCTCTCCGAAACGACTTTCGTGATGAAACCTGAAAATCCAAACAACACCGCTAAAGTGCGGATCTTTTT
>CAXTKN010000206.1:0-4084 GCA_964244805.1 uncultured Aestuariivirga sp. | reverse complement strand
ATCTGCCCAACTGGTGATGAATGCACCCATAAACGCATCGCCAGCCCCAGTGGGTTTGAGTGCAGTGACGGGATAGATTCCGGTTTCAAATTCTTTTCCATTGGCAAACGTAATTGAGCCCTTTTCACCCATTTTATAGATTACAACTTGAGTTGATTGCGCTAGTTTTCGCGCCAACATTAATCCTTCGCCCATCACGCCAAATTCGACATCATTACCAATAATGATATCGCACATCGCAGCGGCAGTTAAATAGATTTGCGATGCTTCAGCAGCGCTGGCCCATGAATAAGGGCGATAATCGATGTCTATGATCACGGGTAAACCAGCTTCACCCGCGCGCTTCATCGCAAGCAAAGTTGCGCTTCGTGATGGCTCTACCGCCAAACTGGTTCCAGTCACAATCAATGCGCCGTAGTTTTTAAATGCAATCTCGCTTATATGGCTTTCATTCAACAGAAAATCCGAAGCTCCATTTCGGTAAATCACCGACTGACAATTCTGAATCCTTGTTTCCACCACAGCCAAACTGCTCCGCGCTTCACCTGCAACGATATGCATGTGATCACACGCAACGCCATAAGCTTTCAGTTGATTTAAAATGTAACGCCCGACCGCATCATCGGAAACACAGCTGATCAGCGAAGCCCGCCCGCCCAGTTTTGAAATCGCCACAGCAATATTCGCCGCTGAACCACCCAGCGCGGATGAAAACCCCATTGCCTCTTCAGTCCGCGTTCCCGGCGGATCGGCATAGAGATCAAGGCCAGCGCGGCCCAGAACCAGAAAATGATTGTTTTTGATATTTTTCACGTGTGCTCACAATTTCTAACGTGTCGTCCTTGACGGTTCAGCTTAAATGCGGTGTGTGATGTTTGCAATCGATTGCAAATCAGAGGCTCATGAATTGACTAAAATTGGTGTAGGTATCGTTGGCGGCGGCTATATGGGTAAGGCACACTCTGTGGCGATGGCCGCAGTAGGTGCTATATTCGACACTAAGCTGCGCCCTAGCTTAGAAATGATCTGCACCACAACAGACCAAGGCGCTGCAGACAAAGCTCGTCAATTTGGCTTTGCACGTTCCACATCAGATTGGCGCACATTGGTGGATGACCCAAAGGTCGAAGCCATCGTCATCGCCAGCCCACAAGAAACCCACCGCGAAATTGCCATTGCTGCATTTCAAAAAGGCAAACATGTTTTATGCGAAAAGCCATTGGGCTTGGGGCTTGAAGACAGTCGCATGATGGTGGCCGCCGCTGAACAGTCTGGCCTCATCAATATGACAGGATTTAATTATATTCGCACACCAGCCTCGCAATTGGCGCGTGAGATCATTGCATCAGGTGAAATTGGTGAGATGACATCTTTCCGCGGCGAACATACAGAAGATTTTTATGCGGATCCGAATTTGCCTGCCAATTGGAGAGCCAGCGGCAGATCAAACGGCAATATGGGAGATTTGTCGCCTCACATTATCAATGCAGCTTTCGCGCTTGCTGGCCCCATCACATCACTGATAGCCGACATCGAAACCGTTCATAAAATGAGGCCCTCGCCAGATGGCTCAAAACCCGTGACCAATGATGACCAAGCACAAATCATGTGCCGTTTTGCATCGGGAGCAATGGGCTCTTTGTTCATCAGTCGCGTCGCCACGGGCCGCAAGATGGGATATATTTACGAAATTTTCGGCACAAAGGGGGCGATCCGTTTTGACCAAGAAGATCAAAATGCGCTGTGGCTCTATAAGGGTGATGCAGCGTCAAATCGCCAAGGCTTCACAAAAATTCTAACAGGCCCCACGCATAAGGATTATGAACCATTTTGCTTGGGACCGGGCCATGGCACGGGTTATCAAGACCAAATCATCATTGAAGCGAAAGATTTTCTGGAATCAATTGCCGAAGGTAAATCGCGCTGGCCCACATTCCGCGATGGTATGTTGGTGAACCAAGTCATTGAAGCCGCCTGGGCCAGCCATGAATTGCGCCGCTGGGTTGAAGTGACAAGTTTTTAAGGGAAGACATAAATGAAAAAATTATCTTGGGGCATGATCGGCGGGGGCAGGGGCAGCCAAATTGGGCCGGCCCATAGAATTAGCGCCGCACTTGATGGGCTATATGATTTCAAAGCGGGTGCGCTTGATGCCAATGCCGAAAGCGGCCGCAGCTATGCGCAGGAACTGGGCATTCACGAAGACCGTGCTTATGGCAATTGGCGCGAAATGTTGGAAGGTGAAAGCAGCCGCACAGACCGCGTTGATTTGGTTACAGTGGCCACGCCAAACTCCACCCACTATGAAATCACCAAAGCCTTTCTCGAGGCTGGCTTTAACGTGCTCTGCGAAAAGCCAATGACGATCACCGTCGAAGAGGCCGAAGACATCGTGTCCACCGCCAAACGCAACGGCAGTATCTGCGCCGTGAATTATGGTTATTCGGGTTATGCCCTCGTGCGCCATATGCGGGCCATGGTGGCGCGGGGCGATTTGGGCAAAGTGCGCTTGATCAAAGCTGAGTTCGCACATGGCTTTCACGCCGATGCGGCAGATGCCGATAATCCTCGTGTGCGCTGGCGTTATGACCCCGCTACGGCTGGCATATCAGCGCAGTTTGCCGATTGCGGCATCCACGCGCTGCACATGGCCAGCTTTGTATCTGGCCAAGACGCAGAATCTTTAACGGCTGATTTCGCGTCGTGCCTTGATGTGCGCACATTGGAGGATGACGCGATGGTCAGTTTCAAAATGAGCGGTGGTGCGCGGTTGAGATTATGGACAAGTTCTGTCGCCGTTGGCCGCATGCATGGCTTGAACATTCAAGTCTTCGGCGAAAAGGGCGGCCTGCGCTGGGCCCAAGAATGGCCGAACCAGCTCTTTTGGACACCGCTCAATGGCCGCACCCAAACTTTAGAACGCGGCGGGCCAGATTTATCGCCCGAAGCCGACCGCGCGTCCCGCGTCACCATCGGCCACGCCGAAGGCATGCCTCTCGCATTTGCGAACATCTATTCAGATTTAGCCGAAGTGATCCACGCCAAGAAAGAAAGCCGCACGCCAAATCCGCTGGCCTGCCATTATCCAAGCGCCGTCGATGGTCTGCGTTCCATTGCAGCAATTAAAGCAGCTGTCGATTCTGCTGGGCAAGACGGCAAATGGTTAGACGCGAGGCCGCCAAGTTTGAGTTAGCGTTTTCTAACATCGCGGCCAAAGAGCCCTCATCCCCCTTCGGGACCTTTTCCCACTTCGCTGCGCTCGCGGGCGAAGGCGAATGCGGGAAAAACTAGTCTTGATGATTATCGCCTTCCCCCGTTTGCCTCTTGGCAAATGGGAGAAGGTCCCGAAGGGGGATGAGGGCCTCTTTGGTTGCAGGGGAGGAATGATTTAAATTTTTTCTCCAAACCCCAAATCACCCCTAGACTAAAACACATTTTTAGAGCGATGATACGACTCCGACGAAGAACGATAAAAATGTCTCGTCAAAAATTTTAAGACATTATCTGGGAGGATCCAAATGTCCGTTGTTAAAATGAAGCTAAACGGCAAAGCCGTGAGCGGGGACGTGGAAGCGCGTACCTTATTGGTTGATTTTATTCGCCAGAATTTAGGAATGACCGGAACCCATGTGGGCTGCGATACGAGCCAGTGTGGCGCTTGCGTGGTTCATGTGAATGGCAAGGCGATTAAATCTTGCACAGCGCTGGCTGTGGCTTGCGAAGGTGCGGATGTGACCACCGTTGAAGGCTTGGCCAAAGGCGGTGATCTGCATGCCATGCAAGCTGCGTTTAAAGAACATCACGGATTGCAATGCGGCTTCTGCACGCCGGGCATGATTATGTCTGCGATTGATATTGTAAAGCGGAACGGCAAAAACGTGAGCGAAGACGTCATCCGCCGCGAGCTATCGGGCAATATCTGCCGGTGCACCGGTTATCATAACATCGTCAAGGCCGTACAGGCCGGCGCAGCGAATATGTGAAGGGGATAGATTATTATGGCTGATACAAAGACAGGCATTGGCGCATCGGTGCGCCGCAAAGAAGACCTTCGCTTCATTACTGGCAAAGGCAATTATACTGA
>CAXTKN010000205.1:0-4098 GCA_964244805.1 uncultured Aestuariivirga sp. | reverse complement strand
CCAAATCATACAAACGCTTTATGTACGCGCCACCACTGCCAGTGAGTTGGATGCCCTTTGAAAAATTGATGGGTTGGCATTTGTGGGTGCATATGCGCAAAAAAAATTCATAAAAACGATAGGTAGCCCAGCCAACTTTAATCTGCGCAATTTTTACGAGCGCTCGCCCCTTAACTTTGTCCAATACTCCAGCCTCTTTTTCACCTCGCGCTCAAAGCCGCGCTCAACAGGTTGATAAAATTCTTGGCGGCCAAGTGAATCGGGGAAATAGTTTTGCCCTGAGAAGGCTTCGGGTTGGTCATGATCATACTGATAGCCCGAGCCATATTCCTGTTGCTTCATCAATTTGGTGGGCGCGTTGAGAATAATTTTTGGTGGTGCAACGGAGCCCGTTTCTTTGGCTGCGTTCATTGCGGCTTTGAAGGCGGTATAAAGGGCATTGGATTTTGGCGCGGTGGCCAAGTAAACTGTGGCTTGGGCCAGGGCTAACTCGCCTTCGGGTGAGCCTAAAAAATCATACACATCCTTAGCTGCCAGCGCTTGCTTGACCGCTTGAGGATCAGCCAAACCAATATCCTCATTTGCCATGCGCACCAGTCGGCGCGCGATAAATAGCGGGTCTTCGCCAGCAGTGAGCATTCGCGCTAAATAATACAATGCGGCATCAGGATCAGAACCGCGTACCGACTTGTGAAGAGCCGACACAAGATTGTAATGACCATCGGCAGCTTTGTCATAGAGGGGCAATCGCTTGGACACGGCTTTGCCTAGGGCCTCGGAATTGAGGGAAGCACCTCCCTCTGGCACCGAAGCAAAGATTTCCTCAATCAAATTGAGAAAATACCGTCCGTCACCATCGGCCAATGACAGCAAGGATGCGCGCGCATCAATGTCCAGCGGCAAGGGGCGCTTTTCAAACATTTCGGCGCGCCCGACCAACGCGCTCAGCGCTTCCTCATCTAACCGATTGAGCACCAACACCTGCGCACGCGAAAGCAGAGCGCCGTTTAATTCGAACGATGGATTTTCGGTTGTGGCACCAACCAGTGTAATCGTTCCATCTTCCACATATGGCAAAAATGAATCTTGTTGAGATTTATTGAAGCGGTGAATCTCATCCACAAAAAGCAAAGTGCTGCGCCCCTGCTCTCGTCTCATGCGAGCTTGCTCGAAGGCTTTCTTCAAATCAGCAACCCCAGAAAAAATCGCCGACATTTGCTCGAATATCAAGCCCGTTTCGCCAGCGAGCAATCTGGCAATTGTGGTTTTGCCTGTGCCTGGCGGGCCCCACAAAATAATTGAAGGTATGCGGCCTGATGCCAGCATACGCGTGAGCGTGCCCTCCGGGCCAACGAGATGATCTTGACCAACAACATCGGAGAGTTTGCTTGGCCGCAATTTATCGGCGAGTGGCCGTGGCCCCTGATTGGTCATGCCCGCTGCTTCAAACAGTGAACTCATTAGCCCAACCGAATAAACGCTTTTCGGCCGCCGCGAATAAGGCCAATGCTCCAGCGGCCGGTGGCTTGGGCGAGCACATTGCGCAGACTTTCGACATCATTAATTTTCTGGCCGTTCACATCAGTAATCACATCACCTTTGCGGAAAAATTGTTGGGCGGGGCCAGAGTTAACTTCAAGTGCCACAACACCAACGGCATCAGCTGACAAACCGACCTCTTCTGCAACAGCAGGCGAAAGATTGGCTACCACCAATCCCGCCATCGGGGTTCGCCCCGTGATACTGGTTTCGTTTCGACCAATGGTTTCAGGCGCTGCAATCATGCGGATGCTGGTTTGCCGCGTTGCTGGACCGCGACGATATTCGATCAGTTTGCGGTCGCCGATTTTCGATGTCGCCGTGAGATATGAAAACTCCTGTGCATTGTCGATCAACTTGCCGTCCATGGCAATCACAACATCGCCACGTTGAAGACCAGCGATGGTGAGCGGGCTTTGCGGATGGAGATCCAAAATTAATGCGCCTTCCGGCCGCGCAAAACCAAGCGAGTCCGCAATATCTTGGCTGACATCTTGGAAACCGCCGCCCATCCATGGCCGCACAATCTTGTCGCCCGTGGCAGCACCCTGAATAACGGTTTTCACCATATTGGACGGAACGGAAAAGCCTATGCCAACTGAGCCACCCGATTTAGACACGATGGCCGTGTTAATGCCGATCAGTTCGCCATGCATGTTAACCAGCGCGCCGCCAGAATTCCCAGGATTGATGGCTGCATCAGTCTGAATGAAAAACTGATAGTCAGAAGCGCCAACGCGCGTGCGTGCCAATGCTGAAACAATACCGCTTGTCACTGTTTGGCCAACGCCGAATGGATCGCCAATTGCCAGAACGAGATCACCCACTTCAAGATCATCTGAATTACCCAGCGTGAGCGATGGCAGGTCTTCTTGGTTGACCTCAATTTTTAGTATGGCCAAATCTGTGCGCTCGTCCGCCAAAATAATCTTGGCGGGAAATTCGCGCTTATCAGCAAGAGCAACACGAATATCTGTGGCGTTCTTGATCACATGATTATTGGTGACAATGATGCCTGTCGGATCAACGATAACGCCTGAACCTAACGAATTTGCTACGCGCTCGCGTGGTGGTCCGTAGCCTTGGTTGCCTAAGCCAAATAGCTGGCGGAAAATGGGATCATCAAATGGGCCGCCCTGCCCTTGAGCCTGCTGTCGTTCTATTGTTTTAGCATAAACATTGACCACAGCAGGTGCTGTGCGTTTGACAAGGGGCGCAAAGGACATGGTGATCTCTGAGCGGTCCCGCGGAACACTACGCTGCTCGCCCCATGCCACCTGCGTGGCGACCAAGAAAGCCAGTCCGATCATTATAATTTTCTGCATTTGATTCCCCCTATCTACGATCAACTTTTGTCGACAGAATTACAGCCGTCTCAATTTCTGTCACGCCGGAAATAACACCTATCTGATCGATCACTTTATCCATATCCTCTGATGTTGCTGTCCGCACCATGGCAATCAAGTCTATTTTACCGCTCACAGTATGCAAAGTCTCAATCTGCGTGAATTTAGCCAGAATTTTGGCCACTTCGATTTGCCGGCGCGGTTCAACCGAAATTGTGACTAATGCGGATATGCCTTTTGAACTTTGATCCTTGGCCAGTTTCAATGTGTAACCGGCGATTACCCCCTGTTCTTCCAGACGTCTTAGCCTGTCTTGAACCGTCGTTCGCGAAAGGCCCAGCTTTCGCGCCAGTGACGCAACAGGCTCTCGCGCATTGGTTCGCAACACATTGATCAATTCTTCATCTTTTGGGGTAAGCATCTATTTCGTCGCTTTGAGTCTGTTCCCGTCATTATGACGGTGGAGATGGCAAATCGCAACACTTCGCAGTCTTTATGCCGTCATTTGCAGCGTACATAGTGGCCTGAATTGAAAAGTGAGAATCATCTATGTCAACAGTCACATCTCTGAAATCCGCGCATAAAAATGGTCTGCCAGAAAATGCGGCGGCTGTTGCTTTGGAACTACAGCCGGATGAGCCGCTGTTTTGTTTTTCGCCTCAGGCGTTGACCGACCGCGCCAATGTATTTCTCAACGGCTTTCCGGGATTGGTGACGTTTGCCGTCAAATCAAACCCTTCCGAAGCCATCATTCGCACCTTGGCCAAAGCTGGCCTTACCAATTGGGATGTGGCCTCGGTGCATGAAATGAAATTGGTGCACGGCATTTCACCTTCGGCCAAATTTCACTATCACAATCCAGTCAAATCGCGCCGCGAGATTGATGACGCTTATAAAATTTATGGCTGTCGACGTTTCGTGGTGGATTGCCGCGAGGAACTGCAAAAGATTTTTGAGATCGTGGGTGCCGACAAAGACATTCAAATTGCAGTGCGCCTTGTGTTGCCGCGTGACCGTGGCTCTTCCGCTCATGATTTCTCGACCAAATTTGGTGCGCCAGAACATATCTGCGTTGAACTTTTGAAAAAAGTTGTGGAGTTGGGTTATCATCCAATGCTCACTTTCCACCCGGGCTCGCAGTCCAGAGATCCGCAAACCTATGTGCGCCATATTGAGGCCGCAGCACGCATCGCCAAGTCGGCTGATGTGAAAG
>CAXTKN010000204.1:0-4120 GCA_964244805.1 uncultured Aestuariivirga sp. | reverse complement strand
AAGAACATTCTGGATCAAGGCGAACTTAACGCCCGCATGGAAATTCCGTTTCACCAGAAAAACTATTTTGAAATTGCCCGTGTTGATGAGGCTGTCGAAATGCATGAGCAGTATAAAGGTGATATGCTGCATTCAGGCCGCGTGAAAATTTTCATGGACGGCGTGATGGAAACGCTGACTGCTTTGATGCTTGATGATTATCCGGGCCATCCCGGAAATACCGGTGCGCCACTTTTCACAGCCGCGCAATTTAATGAACTGGCCACCCGCATTGATAAGCACAAGCTGCAAATCAGTGTGCATGCTATTGGCGATGGCGCAGTGCGCAGAACGCTGGATGGCTATGAAGTGGCCCAGAAGGCCAATGGTGTTCGCGATTCGAGACATCGTATTGAACATATTGAATTGATTGATCCATCTGATATTCCGCGCATCAAACAATTGGGCGTCATCGCGTCGCTCCAGCCTGTGGCATGCGTAAGCTTGCCGTGGATGCCGAAGGAGCCTGTGCTTACCCATTTAGGTAACAAACTGCCAATGTCCTTTCCGTGGCAAACCATTCGCGAGTCTGGTGCAACGGTTGCCTTCTCATCCGACTGGCCAGTGGCCCCACTTGATCCATTTTTCGGCTTCAAAGCCGCCATGACAGCCGATCATTTTGGCCAGCATCAGAATTTGATGGACACCCTGCACGGTTTCACAGCGGCTGGCGCGATCATGGATTTCACCGAAGATCGCAAGGGCATGTTGAAGGTGGGGTATCTGGCGGATATTGCGGTGCTGGATTCTGATCTGGAGGGAACGCGGGCTGAGGATATGGACGCGGTGAAGCCTGTGATGACGGTGTGTGATGGGCGGGTGGTGTTTGAAGGATAAGTTTTCAAACTCCTTGTACGCGGTCACAATATCCCCCTCAATCGTCATTCCCGCGTAGGCGGGAAACCAACTTAAGGCAGGCTGAGCGGTAACAAGTTGGGTTCCCGCCTACGCGGGAATGACGATTGGTGTGAATGATTAAATTAAAAAAATGGCGGAGGCAGTTCGCCATCACAGTCGACAACCTACTACAGCAGAGTTTGAGATGTTCAGACATCGCGATCCAACATTTCCCGCTTGGAAAAGCGTCATAAATCATTTTGCTTCGAAGTCGGATATGATGAAGGCGCTGAAAAAGTGGGCCGAAACTACTGACGGCTTTGCTGATGTGGCTAAACAATTACCTGAATATTCCAATAGAGTTGAAGGTAATATTAGCAAAACACCAAAAGATGGCTTCGTTTACTTGATCAAATCGGGTCAATTCTATAAAATCGGTCGGGGCGACGAACTTGAAAAACGCGTTAAACAAATCCGTACCGCTCTGCCCGACGCTTCGGTACTTGAGCATTCAATTCGGACTGATGACCCTTCAGGGATTGAGGCTTATTGGCATCGTCGCTTTGCAGAAAAGCGCGCAAATGGCGAATGGTTTAAACTTACTTTGCACGATGTAGCCGCATTTAAAAAACGCAAATATCAGTAAGTCAAACTTAGGCTTCAGCCTCGACAGCATATCGACCTTCGTGGATGAACTGTGTTTTGGTCTGGTTCATTTGTAAATGTTAGGGCTTTCATCTGGCCAAAGGAAGAGCCCTCATCCGCCCTTCGGGCACCTTACTCCCATTTGCAAAGGGGCAAACGGGCGAAGGCGATAATCGTTAAAATCGGTGCCCAATTCATTAGCCTTCGCCCGCGCGATCTTGCCTGAGAGAATGTGCCCGAAGGGCTATTGGCTAAGATCTCTGATTTGAAGAACAAAAGCCAATTGCATGGCAATGTGGGAATTGGGAACAAGGACACCCCCACAGCAAACACCGCTCCGTCACATACCCCTAAACGGAAACAATAAAAGTTCTTTGGTGCTGAACGCTGCGGGCTTTGATTGCTGGGGCAAGCCCATGCTGAGTTTGTCGATCGGCTCTAGTGGCTGGTCAACATAGGTGCCAAAGAGGCGATCCCATATCGTGAACATGGCACCGAAATTGGAATTACCTTCAGTTAAACTCTGCGAGTGATGCGTGCGGTGAACATCTGGTGTAACGAAAAGAATGCGCAGCTTGCGGTCAAGCTGCGCTGGCAAGGCTACATTGGCATGAGCAATGACCGCATGAAGCGCAAGCGCCAAACCAAAATTCAAATAGATCAATACTGGTACGCCCAACACAACAACAAACCCCGTGATGAACAGCGCAACGAAAAGATTTTCGAGCGGATGATGCAGTAGAGATGAAAATGCCGTGACATGTTCATCCGCATGGTGGATTTTGTGTAACCTCCAAAACAGAGGGACATGGTGCAAGATGAAATGCGAGAGGAAATAGAGAAAATCCAGCACCAAGAACGAAACCAAAATGAGAAGCCAATCAGGGATCGGCAGTTTCGCGATGCTGAAAAACTTCAGCTGCACAAAAACATTAATGACTGAGTTTTGTGCCCACCACGCATAAGCCTGCGTTATGACAATGCCGATAAGCGTTATGGCAGCTATCGTTATCGTACGCCGATTTGTTTCATTGTTACTTACGATACGTGGAACAAACCGCTCAAATGGCCAACACAACAGCACTGCCAATAATAATATTGGAACAAGACCTGCCCACTGCAACGACGTTTCATACACCGCAAGCAGGTTCTGCCACATATCATATCAGCCAGTATATTTCTATTAGTTCACAGGAAGCGGAACCACCGCCGTCGTTGGACCAGGCGCGCCACCATATGTGTCGACACCGATATAGGGGTGGAATTGACCATCAAACAGATAGTTAGCGCCGACTTCAACATAGGGGCCTTGAATACCAACGCCGATCAAAGGTTGTTGATTTGCAAAATCATAGCCAATGCCTGCCTCGCCTTGGAAAGTGGTGTTCCCAAAAGTACCCATAGCGCGGACTTTTGGAGCAAAGTTTGTATCCGGAAATACAGGGACAGCAATTTCTGCCAACGCGCCTGTGACATTGCTATCGGTGTTTGTGTAAGTATGACGGACGGAGCCAACAACCTGAGCAGTATTATCCCCGAATTCAAAACGAAGGCCGATGCCGACCCTTGTATCGTCAGTTCCTCCAACGACCGTCGGAGGAGCACCTGCCATAGCTATATTTGTTACAACGAAAACGGCGACTGCCAAAGCGGCATATCGAGTGGAATTCATTCCGCGCATTGATAAACCTCGTCATTCAAGTTTAGAATGCAAATTAACACAGAATTAACTTTCTAACAAACACTGGTAGGTTGCATCGCGCCAGTGCGTTTCAATTAGAACTTAATCTTGCGTTCTTCATACGTTCCATGCTATCCGCTCCCCATGGCCAAATCTGCTTCTAATTTCGTCTGTCAAACCTGCGCTGCGATCACCCATAAGTGGTCGGGGCATTGTGATGCTTGCAACTCGTGGAACACCATTATCGAGGAGCGCTCGGAAGCTCCGGCTTCAGGGGCCAAGGGGGCGTCATTGCCCAAGGGGCGTTTGGCCAAGCTTTATGAATTGAAGGGTGAAAGCCCTGCTCCACCGCGTATTGAAAGCGGGATTGCTGAATTGGACCGCGCCACGGGTGGCGGGTTTGTGCCGGGATCTGCGGTTCTGATTGGTGGTGATCCGGGCATCGGCAAATCGACTTTGTTGTTGCAGGCACTTGCCGCAATGGCGCGCAAGGGTGAGCGCGTGATTTATGTGACGGGCGAGGAAGCCATTGCGCAAGTGCGTATGCGGGCGGCGCGTTTGGGGCTTGATGATGCGCCGGTTTTATTGGCGGCAGAAACCAATGTGTCGGACATTATCGCCACACTGAATGATGGGCCAGTGCCTTCGGTGGTGGTGATCGACTCGGTTCAAACCCTTTGGTCACCTGTGATTGAATCGGCACCGGGAACCGTCTCGCAGCTTAAGGCTGGTTCGGAGGCGCTCGTGCGCTATGCCAAGACCAAGGGCACATGTGTGCTGCTGGTGGGCCATGTAACCAAGGATGGTCAGATTGCCGGGCCAAAGGTGATCGAACATCTGGTTGATACGGTGCTTTATTTTGAAGGCGACCGAGGCCATCAGTTTCGCATCTTGCGCGCCGTTAAAAATCGCTTTGGG
>CAXTKN010000203.1:0-4139 GCA_964244805.1 uncultured Aestuariivirga sp. | reverse complement strand
AGTGACCGAGATTTATGACTATATGCGTTTGCTGTTTGCGCGCATTGGTGTGCCTTATTCGCCAGCAACTGGCCTACCCATTGAAGCGCAGACGGTAACGCAGATGGTCGATCGCACTTTGGCGCTGCCTGAGGGATCGCGGCTTTATCTGCTTGCTCCCGTGGTGCGGGGCCGCAAAGGCGAATACAAAAGGGAATTCGCTGACTTTCAGAAGAAAGGTTTTCAGCGCGTTAAGGTAGACGGCGTGTTCTATGAAATTGACGCTGTTCCAACACTTGATAAGAAATTCAAACACGACATTGATGTGGTGGTTGATCGTTTGGTGGTTAAGCCTGATCTGGCCACACGCTTGGCGGATAGTTTTGAAACCGCGCTGAAACTGGCTGATGGTTTGGCCATTGCCGAATTTGCCGATAAGCCCCTGCCCGCCTCACAAACCTCCGAGGACAGCGCCAATAAATCCAAAAATGAAACCCATGAGCGGGTGATATTCTCTCAGCGTTTCGCTTGCCCCGTTTCAGGTTTCACAATTGATGAAATTGAACCGCGGATTTTTTCGTTCAACAATCCATTTGGTGCCTGTCCGGCTTGTGATGGGCTTGGCACTGAACTAAAATTTGAACCTGAGATGGTGGTGGCCGATGCAAACCTTTCATTGCGCCAAGGGGCCATTGCGCCATGGGCCAAGACCGGGGCCACATCGCCTTACTATACGCAAACATTAGAGGCGTTGGCCAAGCATTATAAATTTTCCATGACCACGCCGTGGAAGGACATTCCGAAAAAATCGCGCGATGTGATTTTGAACGGCACGGGCGAAGAAGAAGTGACCATCACTTATGATGATGGCTTGCGCTCCTACAAAACCAAGAAAGTTTTTGAAGGTGTGATCGGCAATATTGAACGGCGCTGGCGCGAGACGGATTCGGAATGGATGCGCGAAGAATTGGCGCAATATCAATCTGATCATCAATGCTCGGTGTGCAATGGTTATAGGTTAAAGCCGCAAACGCTGGCGATAAAAATTGATACGCTGCACATTGCGCAAGTTTCGCTTTTTTCCATCCGCCAAGCTGACGCGTGGTTCCGCGAACTCGAAGACAAACTGAAGCCTAAAGACAAGGAAATTGCCGCGCGGATTTTGAAAGAAATTCGTGAGCGTTTGAAATTCTTGGTTGATGTGGGCTTGGATTATCTTTCCATGTCGCGCGTGTCTGGCACATTATCAGGTGGCGAAAGCCAGCGCATCAGACTGGCCTCGCAGATTGGTTCTGGGCTCACTGGCGTTCTCTATGTGCTCGATGAACCATCTATCGGTTTGCACCAGCGCGACAATGAACGCTTGCTCAAAACCCTCATCCATCTGCGCGATATCGGCAACACCGTGATTGTGGTGGAGCATGACGAAGACGCGATTATGCAAGCTGATTATGTGCTCGACATTGGTCCAGGGGCCGGCGTCAATGGTGGGCGCATTGTGGCTCAAGGAACCCCTGCTGAGGTGATGGCTAATCCGGAAAGCTTGACGGGGCAATATCTCACAGGCTTTCAACAAGTGCCCATCCCTGCCACACGCCGAAAATGGGAAAAAGGCCGCAGCATTCGCGTGAAGAATGCGCGCGCGAATAATCTCAAAAATGTTGATGCGGAAATTCCGTTAGGTGTATTCACCTGTGTGACAGGCGTTTCGGGCGGCGGCAAATCCACGCTGGTGGTCGATACCATCTACCGTGCGCTGGCCCGCAAGCTGATGGGATCGCGTGAACCGCCTTTGGCGCATGATGATATTAAAGGCGTTGAACACCTCGACAAGATTATCGAGATTGATCAATCGGCCATAGGCCGCACGCCGCGTTCGAACCCCGCCACCTACACGGGCGCATTTACGTTTATTCGCGATTGGTTTTCGGGTCTGCCCGAAGCCAAGGCGCGGGGTTATGGGCCGGGGCGTTTTTCATTCAACGTCAAAGGCGGGCGCTGCGAAACCTGTCAGGGTGATGGGCTCATCAAAATTGAAATGCACTTCCTGCCCGATGTTTATGTGACCTGCGATGAATGCCACGGCAAGCGCTATAACCGCGAAACGCTGGAGATCAAGTTCAAGGATAAATCAATCTCCGACGTGCTCGATATGACAGTGGCCGAAGCCGCCGACTTCTTCCGCGCCGTGCCATCAGTGCGCGATAAAATGACCACGTTGGAACGCGTGGGCCTTGGCTATATCAAAGTGGGCCAACAGGCGACAACGCTTTCGGGCGGCGAAGCCCAACGCGTGAAACTGGCCAAGGAACTGGCCAAACGCGCCACGGGACGCACATTATATCTGCTCGATGAACCCACCACTGGCCTCCACTTCCACGACGTGCGCAAACTGCTCGAAGTGCTGCACGAACTGGTCGACCAAGGCAATTCCATGGTGGTGATCGAACATAATTTAGAAGTCATAAAAACCGCCGATTGGGTGATCGACTTGGGCCCCGAAGGCGGCGACGGCGGCGGCGAGATTGTTGCAGTGGGAACGCCGGAAGATGTGGCCAAGGAGAAGCGGAGTTATACCGGGCAGTATTTGAAGGACGTGCTGAAGCGGCCGAGGAAAGAGGCGGCGGAGTGAGATGTTAAAATATGACAGACAAATTAGAAATTCATTTTTCATTAGCTGGATTTCGCATGATTATACTGGGACGACAGTTCCCAGACCTTAATGATTTTTGGGATGGAAATTGGCTTGTTGTATCTTGCGAGTGTCATGCAACCGGATCATCTATTCAGGCGGCGGGACCATTTGTTCACTTGAGTGGAATTGTTGAACTCCTTGATAAACTTGAAAATCTACAGTCAATGAATTGCAGCTCTGCGAATGTAAATTTTATCGAACCAAATTTAGGCATGGAGTTTGAAGTCGATTCCTTAGGTCAAATGAAATTTTGTGTCCGGTTGACATCTGATTATGAGCGTCAAGACCACCGGGTCACGTATGAATTGGATCAGAGCTATCTCGCAACAGCAATCTCACAGTGTAAAAATATTCTACTTAATTACCCAATCAAAGATAGTGGTAAATCGTATTTTTAAATTTAGATGTCCCGTAGATTACTCCTCGTACCTCCACCAAACGTCATCCCGTCGAAGGACGGGATTGGGCTTTTATCTAACAAACGAATTGAAGACATCCTGCCCCCTGCCGACGCACACCAAGTCATCTCATGCGGCAGGTTCCCCCTCAGTCCTTCCGACAGCTCCCCCAACAAGTTGGAGGAGCGCGATGTATTAACTAGCTCAGATTTCGGTGACACCCCAGTTAACTACCAATGCACCTACACCCGTCACCCCAGCGAAGGCTGGAGTCCAGCTGATGCGCAAGTTCAACCGCCCAAAGCTGGATGAAGCTAAGAGGCGAAGGCAGACTCCGTTGGAATTAACGAAATTTTTTTGTGTTCATGTAACAACCATCATTCGGTGTTTTCAACGAGTTGAGGTTTGAAATGAAATTACGTAAGTCTTTGGTACAATTGGCGCTGTTGTCGGCAGTTCTTTTGCAAAGCGGTAGTTTGGTCTTTGCGGAAGGAGAAGGCGGCGAAGCTACCTTGGAATCTTACCATTCTGATAAAACCGACTGGAATCATGTTGCCTTGACCGTTGTTCCTACGAAGATTGACGGGAATTACAGTAACGCAAATCGCCGAAAGCCCGTGTTGGTTCCTTCTGGCCGTCACGTAGTTGGCTTGGATATTAGCTTTGCAGTCCAGTATGGACTTACATATCGCGAATATAAGGACACGATCGATTTCCGCGGGACATTTAAGTCGGGCCACCATTATGTCGCTACTGGCCGGCAAAATGGAGGTGCTGTGGAGGTTTGGGTTGCAGATTCGGAAACACAGAAATTAGCTTCAAAAGTGCTGTCGATCTATATTGGGAAATGCACAGGAATAACGATTTTCAGTTGTCCAGCGCCTGTATTAAATATTAAATCGTCACTATAGGGATTACGATGACACCCCACTTAACTACCAATGCACCCCCACCCGTCACCCCAGCGAAGGCTGGGGTCCAGCTTCTGTACAAATTCAACTGCCCAAAGCTGGATGCGGCGAGTTGTCGGAACAAGTGCAACACCTTTAGAATGGTGTTGCGATGGG
>CAXTKN010000202.1:0-4139 GCA_964244805.1 uncultured Aestuariivirga sp. | reverse complement strand
ATGGTCGATGGGTATGCCCGGTGGCGATCCTGAAAATCCATTAGGCCCGCGCGCCTTGTATCTTTTCAAGGGCAAGTATGACACAGGCTTTCGCATCCACGGAACCATCCACCCCGAATCGATCGGTACGGCGGCGTCGTCTGGCTGCATCAGAATGCTAAATGCTGAAGTCATTGAGCTCTTTCAGCTGACCCGTGTGGGCACAAAGGTCATCGTCTTGTAATTTCGTCCGTCATATGTTTGAAGGCCCCAGATCAATTTATTGCTGGGGCCTTTTTTATGGAACGTCGAAACTTTTTGCGCATGCTGGTGGTCGGTATGGCTGGTATGACAATATTGACGCAACAGGCTCAGGCGTTTCAGTTTGGCAAGCCAAAAAATGCCAAAACTCCAAACACTAAAAAAGTGAAAACCAAGCCGCGTCGTCCGCTCTATCAAGGCCGCACAGAAGTTAGTTTTAATTCCAGCGAAAAGCCCGGCACATTGATCATCAAGACAAACGAGCGCGCGCTCTATAAAATTCTGGGGAACGGCAAGGCGCTGAGATATCTGGTGGCTGTTGGCAAGGAAGGCTTCTCTTGGGCGGGTGTTGCCAAAGTAGGAATGAAGCGCGAAAATCCGGTGTGGACGCCGCCACCAGAAATGATCGACCGCAAACCTGAATATGCCAAATGGGCCGAAGGCATGCCGGGCGGTTTACCAATCAACCCGCTTGGCCCCCGCGCCATGTATCTGTTTGACAAAGGTGGCGACACGGGTTTTCGCATCCACGGCACAATCCATCCTGAATCCATCGGCACCGCCGCCTCATCTGGCTGTATCCGTATGTTGAACAAGGAAGTGATCGAGCTTTATGAGCAGACGCGCGTGGGTACAAAAGTGATTGTGATCTAATGGCAACCCCGAACCCAGCCCATGTCGACATGGAAGTGATCGGCATGGTCGGCGTTATAGTCAGGGCTGAGGGTGAGGTTGAAATAGTCGCAGAGGCCATCACGAACGTCGTGGAGAAATTTGGCTTCTGGCCCCGTACCCTTGAATCGTGCGAACACGCCGATGAGGCGGCCATCGGCCATACGGAAGCCTGAAATATCAAAAGCGTTCGCGGTGGCATGTTCGCTCATGTTATGTGATCGGGCGATAGTGCGACAACTGTAAGATCCAAAATGCGTGATTTCTTTTACGCCTTGGCCAAAATATTTGTGCGCCGCGGGTTGCACTACATGGCGTTCCCACAAATATAACCGCGCGGCAATATTGCAGCGTGTCTGCTCAGGCTTGATTTTTGCAACTGACATATGCTCAAGCATGATCGTGTCTTCCAAAAAACAATCCGGGCCGCGCCCGGTGTCAGGAAGAAGTGTGTTGGCGATGCCCGTTTGTCTGATGGATTGCAGACACGCTTGTGGGTTATGGTCAAGGTTCTTGAGTTTCAGACTGCGAAACCAAGACGGGCCCTCGCGCAGATCGGGCGGGGTGAAGGGATCGTATTGCGGTGGCAAAGTGATGAGGCGGAAGTTTACGGCCAAGGCAAATATCATAAATAGAAATACGCCAGCGATAAACAGCCGCACCAAAACAAAGCCTAATCTCATTCCTCAAACATTCCCCCAACGATAGGTCGTTTACTGTTGCAGGCGGTTCAAGGCAAAACCAAGACAGGTGGTCGTGTTTATGATCTGACCTGATACCTTATGCCATATTTGCTTTGTTGCAGCGCACTCGTTAAAAGGCGGCATCGTTTTAAAAGGTAAGTGAATGTCAGGTTCCAAACCCAAAGCGCGGCCATTATCGCCGCATCTGCAAATCTATCGCCCCATGTTATCAATGACCATGTCGATTATGCACCGCATCACAGGTGTAGGGCTGGCCGTTGGCATGATCGGGCTGGTGTGGTGGTTGACGGCGGCTTCGATTTCGGATGGCTATTTCGATTTGGTGCAAGGCTTCTTTTATCACTGGTTTGGGCGCTTGGTACTGTTTGGCTTCACTTGGGCTTTGATGCACCACATGCTGGGCGGACTACGCCATTTCATTTGGGATACCGGGCGCGGGTTTGAACTGACGACTGTCGAATGGTTGGTGCGCGCTAATCTGATTGGTTCTGTGTTGCTCACCATCTTGATCTGGGTGATTGGTTATGGGGTGCGAGCATGAGTATGCGGTCTGAACTCGGCAAGGTGCGCGGCTTGGGCTCTGCCAAATCTGGCACCGAACATTTCTGGATGCAGCGCGTAACAGCTATTGCGAACGTGCCACTGGTGATCTTTTTGGTGTGGTTCATCATTTTACATGTCGGTTCAACCCGTGCGGATTTTATCACTTCAATCAAACATCCGCTGATCGCTGTTGGCTTGCTGCTGGCCCTAGCGTCTTTCCTTTATCACATGCGCCTTGGCCTCCAGGTTGTGATTGAAGATTATGTGCATGGGTCTGCAAAATTTGCAGCGCTTCTCTTTAACACATTCTTCGCAGTAATTTTATTCGCCACTGCTGCTTACGCAATTTTGAAAATGAGTTTTGGACTTTGATGGCTTCCTCTTATCCGATTACTGATCATACCTTTGATGTCGTCGTTGTGGGCGCTGGTGGCGCTGGTTTGCGTGCCGCACTTGGCGCATCGCAAGCGGGATTGAAAACGGCGTGCATCAGCAAAGTGTTTCCAACGCGTTCACACACGGTGGCAGCCCAAGGCGGCATTGCGGCGTCTCTCGCTAATATGGGTGCTGATGATTGGCGCTGGCACATGTATGACACGGTGAAGGGTGCTGATTGGTTGGGCGACCAGGATGCAATTGAATATCTGGTGCGCAACGCGCCAACTGCCGTTTACGAACTCGAACATTTCGGCATGCCCTTTTCACGCACTGAGGACGGCAAGATCTATCAGCGCCCCTTTGGCGGGCATATGATGAACATGGGCGAAGGCCCGCCAGTCCAGCGTACCTGCGCCGCCGCTGATCGCACGGGCCATGCCATGCTCCACACTTTATATGGCCAAAGCCTGCGTTATGACACGGCGTTCTTTATCGAATATTTCGCACTTGATCTGATCATGGAAAATGGCGTGTGCCGTGGCGTGATTGCCATGTGCATGGAAGATGGCAGCATTCATCGCTTCCGCTCGCACCAAACGATTTTGGCCACGGGCGGTTATGGCCGCGTCTATTTCTCGGCCACCTCAGCCCACACCTGCACGGGCGATGGCAATGCCATGGTGCTGCGGGCGGGCTTGCCTTTGCAAGACATGGAGTTCGTGCAATTCCACCCCACGGGCATTTATGGTGCGGGCTGCTTGATCACTGAGGGTGCCAGAGGCGAAGGCGGTTATCTCACCAACTCAGCAGGCGAGCGCTTTATGGAACGCTATGCCCCCTCGGCCAAAGACTTGGCATCACGCGATGTGGTGTCGAGGTCAATGACGCTCGAAATCCGAGAAGGCCGTGGCGTTGGCAAGCTGAAAGATCACATCCATCTGCATCTAGAACATCTCGATCCGGCCGTGCTGCATGAGCGCTTGCCAGGCATTTCTGAAAGCGCCAAAATTTTCGCGGGCGTTGATGTGACCAAAGAACCGATCCCGATTCTGCCAACTGTGCATTACAACATGGGCGGCATTCCCACCAATTATCACGGCGAGGTTTTGGCTGGCGATAAGAAGAACGAAGAAAAAATCGTTGAAGGCCTGATGGCCGTTGGCGAGGCGGCCTGTGTTTCGGTGCATGGTGCCAATCGCTTGGGCTCGAACTCACTGATTGATCTTGTTGTATTTGGTCGTGCGGCTGGGCTGCGCTGCATTGAGAAAGTTAAACTGGGTGCGGCACATGCCGAACTATCCAAGGACGCAGGCGACGCAGCACTTTCGCGGCTCGATTATTTCCGCCATGCCAGTGGCGCAACACCCACAGCAAAACTCCGCGCCCAAATGCAGCGCGTGATGCAGGATGATGCTGCCGTGTTCCGTACCGGCGAAACTTTGCAAGCAGGCTCCACCAAAATCAACGCGCTGTGGAAGGGCGTGGATGATATTTCGGTGACGGATCGCTCATTGGTTTGGAACAGCGACCTGATCGAAACATTAGAATTCGACAATCTCATCATCCAAGCCGCCACAACTGTGGACTCTGCGTTGGCCCGCC
>CAXTKN010000201.1:0-4166 GCA_964244805.1 uncultured Aestuariivirga sp. | reverse complement strand
TCTGTGATCACGCGGTTGATGACGGTGGTGTTTTGGCGGATGTCTAAACAGGCTGTGCGGAAGCCAAACACTTCGGCCTCCCAACGCACGGGGCGCACCAGTGATGTGGCCAGGCTTGGGGCTTTCATTTCTGAAAGCGCGCCCTCGACGAAATGCAACAGGCCGATCAGTTCATCAACATTGGTGAAGCCCTTAGCGCTTGAAGCGGTGTGAATGGCGTTCAGCCTGATCCTCAGTGCACTGAAGAATTGTCGGAAGGGTTCATTGGGGTTGCGCGTGGTGATCTCGGCGGCGGCTGATGCCAGTTCCAATTGCTTGGCAAGTTCAGCATTGAAGCTTTCAGGGATCGGCATTTCATAAGAGCTAACTGAGATGAATTCAGCCAAATCTTTCAATTTCAAATCAAGGCGCTTGATTGAGGCTTGGGCGTTGGAGGCCAAGGCGGCTCTGGTGGTTTCGACGGTTACAAAGGGGTTGCCGTCTCGATCACCCCCGATCCAGGATGAGAATTTGAGCGGTGGGGAAATGCGTGCGGTCAGTTCGGGATAATGGCGGATGACTGCGGATTGAATCAAATCACACACAGCTGTGGTGCGATCAAACAAAGCATCGCGGAAGAAATGCAGGCCCCAAGCCACTTCGGTTTCGACGGATGGTTTTTCGAGTCTGATTTCGCCTGTCATCCATAAGAGGTCAATCTCGTTGCGCAGTTGCACCAGCATCACCTCGCGCTCACGCGGGGTCCAACGCGGGCTGTCGAGTTCGAAAAGTTTCAAATAAATGCGGCGGTGAATTTCAAGCACAGTCACGCGCTTGGCTTCCGTCGGGTGCGCCGTGATGGTGGGGCCGACATCAAGCTTGTTTAGAACATCTTGCACCGTTTCAGCCGATACGCCCAGTTTGGCCGCTTCCGCGAAAGCCTGGCTGATGGAACCGCCCACTTCATCGGGCCCCGCCTGTTTTTCCAAAGTACGGCGATTTCGGATGGCGGCGTTTTCTTCGGCAATATTCATCAATTGCAGCCAAATGCCGATGGCTTGCAGGGCGTGCTCAACCAGATGAGCCGGAATGGTGGCCGCGGCTTCCGGCGTATCGATGATCGGCAGCACCTCAGGCTCGCGCGTGCGGATCACCTGGCGAAGCAAATTACGAAGCGTTGAAGTCACCTCATCGATGTAGCTGGCATCTTCAGTGAGGATCGGAGATTGGATATTCATGGTGGCATTTTGTGCACTGCACCATGGGTTTAGTCAAGGGGAGAAGGGTGTGGGGCGTGGGGATTTTGGGGTGGGGACAAACGTCCAACGGCTGCGAGGGGCTAAATTGCAGAACAGCCGTGGTATTACTTTAGGGGCTGCGAAAGGATAGAAGGGAACGTGGGTAAGCAACTATTGGAGCTTCCTACCATTTACCAATTTGTGTCCAAATAGCCTCAAATTAGTATGAAAAAAAGCGAACCAAAGCTAACAGAAAAGAAGTAGTTCAACGAAAGCCTCCACCGCTCAAAACATGTCGGCGGTCTAACAATTCTTGAACTAGAGAAGCTTCAGCGGGTTGATCATGGTCAAGTGCGTTGATGATAGTTTGTAAAACGCCCAATGCACCAGCGGCAGAAGCAAAAGAAAATTTTGGAGTTTGTTCTCTTAATTGTTCGACGATGATATCTGCCAAGCCTGAAGACAAGGATGGGTTTGCATATAAAGCTATGCGAACATGATTAAGGCTATATAATGCAAAAAGGTATGGCTTAGGATTACCTGTACAAATATCTTGAATGGCGAGGCGAATTTGTAAAGCTAGCAGGTCACGTGCGGCCAAGCGACTTGGACTAAGGTTGAGTTCGCTGAAACGAACGGGTGTCCACATATCGTGGTTCATATCGCGAAGAGCGAAATATCGAAATACAGCTTCGGGGATGAAGTCACAAAGTTGGATAAGTGCAATTGCCGTTGGCGCCATAGCCGGCGTAAAGCCTTCTGGATCCCAGATGGAGCCTGCGCGATCTCCCGCTAAGTCAAGAAAGTTCTTTAGCAGAGTTTCCAAGGCGACTTGCGCGGATTGAGATCTCTGGTCGATCAGAATGCTACAGAATTGCTTTTCATCGAGTTGTTTTCCACGATGATAAAGTGTTGGTACCCAGCGATCATCGACAACAATTTCATTAAACTTTTTTTGTAACTCAGGTGCCAATTTTTGTAGGCCATCGATAATGTCAGAAGGCGATGTCGTTTTAATCTTTATATATCCCGGCCTTATAGCAGCGGCGAGCCGATCTACCTGAATCACGTCAGCAGCACCGACTTCATTGTCGACCACAAGACGATATTCCAGCAATTCAATTTTTTCGCGCTCTGCAAACTTTGCTGGAGTAAACTTTGGCAATATAAATTCAAATCGGTGAAAGCTATAGAACAGGTAAGTATCAACCGCAAATTTGCGTTCAAGTAGATTCAATGCTGATAACTTTGCTTCATTGGAACGTCGATCCACAAATGGATATAGCTTGGTTGCTGGATGGACCAATTGATAAGCCTCACCGGGTCCTTCTTGAAGTGAAATTTCGCGGACAATCCCATTGTGGCCAAGCACAATGAAACGATCTTCCTTCATCCAGAGGATCGATTTGACTGGATCAAGTGAATGCTGGCCCCAAGCGCGAAGGAAGGTCTCAATGAAGTCGCACTGCCTTTTTGTAAGTATATCCCATGGGATATTCGCCAATGGATTTGCTTTTGTTTTTGCTAAAGCTCGAAAAACTCTTCCAAAAAGTAAAGGATGATGCACTCGCCGCCAAGCTGGATTGAAATTCGGTACTGTCTGGGCTTCTCTAGGTTCAAAATATGAGTCCTCGTGCAGCTTTTCATCACTTCTTGACCATTCATTTTGATCGCCACTAAAAACTGCAACGAGACCTGGCATCAGGAGGTCAATTTCTCTGCTCGCTTCAACAATTTCTGCATCAGTAAACCGTTGCATATCTGTAGGAGATAGGTATTCGTCCCGCAGAGGTTGGTAACCGATCGTAGTGACCAACTGAGGAACTTGCTGGTCGATTGCCCAGATTTCCAATCCAAAAGCATCTATCATAGGAGTCTTTCGCCCAAATGTTTTTATCGCACCAAACCAAGAGGCATCTTCGTCCGATGTCTCTGCAATATGTACAGGATTAAATGATCTAAGCGTGGCGCGCGTTGCATTCGTATTTATAGATTGTATTGGCAGGCCAACTTGGGAATAATATTCCTTGGGCAGATTCTTTTTTTGGCAGATTTCCTTCAATTCTAGTCGCTCTGAATTGATGTCAATGGTCGCGATGCCTGCACTAAGTTCACTTAAAATGGCATTATTATTAAGTGATTCGCTTGGGCCTGTTTCTACAGCATATGGTATGACTAAGTGCCCATCTTTATGGCACACAGCCTTGGCTTTTGCTGAGTTTTGCGAGAACGTTATGCGCCGTAAGCTTGTTGTAACGTCAGGATATAGGTCTAACCAAGTTTTGGAAGGCTCGTTTGTCTCACCCAGTGGACCAACGGCATGAGGGATTCGATCCCATGGAATGCCCAGTTCCTTGAGTTGGTCGTCATCGCGAAAGAGTAAGTCATAAGCCCCGTCTGATCGCGCTTGCAAAAGATTATAGCGGCGAATTTCTTTTAATTCACTCAAGCTGAATGTGGAAATAAGGCCCGGTGAGCAATTATAAGCAATGACACGATTTCGTGTGGGATCTGCTACGATGTGGCTGGCTTGAAACGACAATCTTCCTCGAAGCAAAATTGAGCGCGAGGCAAGGTCTACAATTGCTATTTGGCGCTTCGCAGAAAGGACAACAAATTTCTGTTCACTCACCATCGCAAAGTCGACGATACCAGCGTCTGGAAATACAGCGAGTTTGTATTCTACGCCTATTGGGTCCAGAGTTGCGATTGCTGATCCAACATTACCGTTGATTTTTCGAATCATATCAGGTTCCCGGCCAAAAAATCTAAACGCATTCATCCAAACGAGTAAATACAATCTACTTATTAAGATACATTAACTGGAATTGTCCCTGCCAACTCAAAGACCAGTTTGTTCTGAAACTGTCGGATCGCCTGCGCTTAGAAAAAAAAGCCCATGACCCCAAACTCTGATTTGCTCTTGCCCTGCTCACCAGCTATGCAGCG
>CAXTKN010000200.1:1312-4169 GCA_964244805.1 uncultured Aestuariivirga sp. | reverse complement strand
GCGGTCAAATTCTGTGCAAGACCGGTTCAGTGAAGCCGCACAAGAAGTTCAAGGCCGAGGTTTATATCCTCACAAAGGAAGAGGGTGGTCGTCACACGCCATTCTTCAACAACTATCGCCCGCAATTCTACTTCCGCACGACTGACGTGACGGGCGTTGTAACCCTTCCAGAAGGCACTGAAATGGTGATGCCTGGCGATAACATCTCGTTTGATGTTGAGCTGATCACGCCCATTGCCATGGAAGAGAAACTGCGTTTTGCCATCCGCGAAGGCGGACGCACCGTCGGTGCTGGCGTTGTGGCTAAGATTTCGGAATAACAGATTTTCTACTGAAATTAAAAAAGGGCAGTCCAGCAGGACTGCCCTTTTTAACTTTGGTACCCATAAGGTGATCCTCTATTGCGGCATGAACTAATACTTAATTTTCTGTTTTTTTCAGAGATGGTTTTATCTTTGTTCACTGTTGCAATGCACTTATCGATAGTTGCTTGATTTGGTAATTTATCTTTTGCATCTGCAATTGGTAACGCCACTGTATGCAATACAGCCGCAGCCAAAGTAAGAAGCGTCATTTTTTTGATTTTCATTTTAATTCCTTTCGCACTGATTAATACTAAACAAGATGCGAGGGGGGGGGAGCAACTAGAAATCGCATACTATATCCTACTTTCATCTTGATTTGCTGTAACTACTAAACTAAGTCTATTAAACTAAGTTGGATTTTTGAAATGAAAACTGTAAATATCCATGAAGCCAAGACTCATCTCTCTCGTTTGCTTGAGGGCGTGGGGCAGGGAGAGTCTTTCATTATTGCCAAGGCTGGCAAGCCTGTTGCCAAGGTTGTGCCGATTTTTGAAAAATCGCCGCAACGCATTGGTTTTATGGAGGGGCAATTTGAAGTGCCAGATGATTTCGACACGATGTTTGCTGAGGAAATTCAAGATATGTTTGAAGGCAAATACGATGGCACTGGGCTTTTCGAGAAAAAACCTTGAACCTGTTGCTCGATACTCATCTTTTAGTTTGGTCAGCTACGCGAAACAAAAAGCTATCGCGGCAAGCTTGTAAATTAATTGAAGATCAAGAAAATACACTTTGGTTTAGCACAGCGAGTCTGTGGGAATCGGCAATCAAAGCTGCATTGAAGAGGCCCGATTTTCCAATTGATGTTGGTACTTTGCGGGCAGGGCTTTTGGCTAATCAATTCCAGGAACTGCCAATTGAAGGCCGACACGTTGTTGTGTTCAGAGATTTACCGCTCATTCACAAGGACCCATTTGATCGTTTGTTGGTCGCGCAAGCCCAATCCGAAGGCATGTTTCTGCTTACGGTTGATCAAGTTCTTTCACAATATGGCAAAATGGTGATGCTCGTCGCACGTGGCGGCGCCGGAGAAGTTGCTTAGATTTTGCAATAATCTACTTCAATAAATTTGAGGAGGGCCTCTGGAGTAATCTTGTGGCAATTTTTTGTTTTCGGAGTTTTCTTAAAAGAGACTAAGTTGGTCTCTAAATCAATGGAGTTCACCAAATGATCATCGTTACCATGAATGAATTGCCCGGCTACCGAGTTACACGCGTGGTTGGATTGGCGCGCGGCATTACGGTTCGGTCGCGCAGTATTGTGGGGAATATCGGCGGGGCAATTCAGTCGATTTTTGGGGGCAACATTACTGTTTACACCAATCTCGCGGAACAGGCGCGGCAGGAGGCTTTGAGTCTGCTTACGGCTGATGCGCAAAAGATGGGGGCCAACGCCATCATCGCCATGCGCTATGATGCAAACGAGATTATGGACGGGATTACCGAGGTTTTGGCTTATGGGACGGCGGTCGTCGTGGAGAAAGTTTAAAATCTGACCCACAATTTTGTGACAGGGGTTTAAAATCTGCACAGGCGTTGACATATACATGCTCTACCGATAGATGCTGCCTCCACGGAGCTTGAAGGGGTATAGCTCAGTTGGTAGAGCGGTGGTCTCCAAAACCACAGGTCGTGGGTTCAAATCCTACTGCCCCTGCCATTTTGGTTTTATTGTTGAGTTATATCAATGGTTTGACTGAAAGCTTCGTAAACAGGAATGATTGATGGCCGAGAATAATATTGTTGGATTTGTGCAGGAAGTACGCTCTGAGGCGTCCAAGGTAACTTGGCCGACACGGCGCGAACTTGTCATTTCTACGATCATGGTAGTGATCATGGTGGTGGTTGCCAGCATGTTTTTCTTGGGCGTAGACGCCATTCTGAAATGGGGCGTTGAAAAAGTGCTGTTTGGTATTTAGTCGTTAAATCAAGGCACTGCGGGAAATTTATGGCAAAACGTTGGTATATCATCCACACCTATTCGAACTTCGAAAAGAAGGTGATGGAATCATTAAAAGAGCAGGCGATACAAAAGCATCTCGAAGATTTCTTTGAGCAGGTGATTGTGCCGACTGAAGAAGTTGTGGAAGTGAGGCGAGGCCGCAAGATTAAGAGCGAACGCCG
This sequence comes from uncultured Aestuariivirga sp., assembly GCA_964244805.1. GTDB lineage: Bacteria > Pseudomonadota > Alphaproteobacteria > Rhizobiales > Aestuariivirgaceae > Aestuariivirga. The sequence goes on along the minus strand of CAXTKN010000200.1, from coordinate 1,681 downwards.
ATTCTTTCCGGGCTATGTGCTTGCAAAGGTTGATTTAACTGACGAAGTGTTCCATTTGATCAAGAACACACCGAAGGTTACAGGTTTCTTGGGTTCTGGTTCAAAGCCAGTTCCGATTTCGGATATTGAAGCTAACCGCATTCTCAATCAGGTGGCTGAGGGTGTTGAGCGTCCGAAAGCTTCGATTCGCTTTGAAGTTGGCGAACAAGTTCGCGTTGCTGATGGGCCGTTCATGTCGTTCAGTGGCCAGGTTGAAGAAGTCGATGAAGAACGCGCACGGCTTAAAGTGGCCGTGAGCATTTTCGGCAGGCCGACGCCTGTTGAACTCGAATATGGGCAAGTCGAGAAGGTGAAGTAAGGCCCTCATCT
>CAXTKN010000200.1:0-1212 GCA_964244805.1 uncultured Aestuariivirga sp. | reverse complement strand
TTAACCCCGTGGGAGGCCTTAAAGCCCGACCACTAACCTTGAAAGAGGGATACATATGGCGAAGAAAATCGTCGGTTATGTGAAGTTGCAAGTGCCAGCTGGCCAAGCAAACCCATCACCGCCAATCGGCCCAGCACTGGGCCAACGTGGTTTGAACATCATGGAATTCTGCAAGGCGTTTAATGCTGCCACGCAGAAGATGGAGCAGGGATCGCCTGTTCCAGTGGTGATCACTGCGTATCAGGACAAGTCTTTTACTTTTGAAATGAAGGCTCCTCCAGCTTCTTATTTCTTGAAAAAGGCTGCCAAGATCAATGCTGGTTCCAAGGAACCAGGTAAAGTTGTTGCTGGCAAAGTGACCATGGCGCAGTGCCGTGAAATCGCTGAGCAAAAGCTAAAGGGCATGAATTCGCGTGACCTTGATGCTGCAGCAAGAGAAATTGCAGGCTCAGCCCGTTCCATGGGCTTGGTTGTTGAGGGCTAAGATCATGGCAAAAGCAAAACGTATTGAAAAGAACATGACTGGTCTTGATCGTTCAAAGTTTTACAGCGTTGAAGAAGCCGTAAACCTGATAAAGGCACGCGCCAACGCCAAGTTTGATGAAACCATCGAAGTGGCGATGAACTTGGGCGTTGACCCACGTCATGCTGACCAGATGGTTCGCGGTGTGTGCAACTTGCCAAACGGTTCAGGCCGTAAGGTTCGTGTTGCAGTGTTCGCAAAAGGTGCCAAGGCTGATGAAGCCAAGAAAGCTGGTGCGGATATTGTCGGTGCAGAAGACTTGTTTGAAATCGTCAACAAGGGCACATTAGACTTCGACCGTTGCATCGCAACGCCAGACATGATGGGGCTTGTTGGTCGTCTCGGCAAAGTGCTTGGACCACGCAACATGATGCCTAACCCAAAGGTTGGCACAGTTACCATGGACGTGACTGCTGCTGTTAAAGCTGCCAAGGGCGGTGCTGTTGAATTCCGTGTTGAAAAAGCCGGGATCGTACAGGCTGGTGTTGGCAAGGCTTCATTCTCAGTTGATCAGATTGCCGGAAACCTCCGTGCATTCATGGATGCTGTGAACAAGGCAAAGCCTGCAGGTGCTAAGGGCACTTACATCAAGAAGATTTCGATTTCGTCGTCGATGGGCCCAGGGTTGAAGATCGACCTTGCGGTGATGTCGGCACAATAGAGTTTCTATGCAGGGTGGCGTTGAACCA
>CAXTKN010000199.1:0-4189 GCA_964244805.1 uncultured Aestuariivirga sp. | reverse complement strand
TGGCGGCTATATGTATGAGCGTTGGTGGAAGGCATAAGCTTTTCGATTTTGATTACGATAAGAACCCCGTCAGAAATGGCGGGGTTTTTTTATTTTGTCCTCTACCGTTTCTTCAACGGGAGAGGAAAGGGGCCCGCTGAGCAAAGCGAGGTGGGATAGGTGAGGGGAAGTGAAATCGATTTTACATCCCCTCACCTTCCCCATCCGACTTCGCTTCGCTGCGTCGCACGGGTCCCCTTCCTACTCCCGTTGAAGAAACGGGAGAGGACATAATTTCACTATGACTTTCGCTGAATCACTGATAGGTTTTTCAAAAGCCGCCGCTAGAGCGGGCCATAAATTGGGATTTGGGGACGAAGCGTTATGCATCCGGTTTTAAAAACGGTGTTGCAAAGATTGGGGTTCGGGCTGCTCACATTGTTAGCAGTGGCAATTATTATTTTTTCAACGCTCTCATTCTTGCCCGGTGGTTATGCGCAAAATATTTTAGGTCAAGGTGCAACCCCTGAGACCGTTGCTAGCTTCAATCATGCCTTGGGGTTGGACCGTCCAGCCTATGTGAGGTTTTTTGAATGGATCACAAATATTCTGTTTCACGGCGATTTCGGAAGTTCTTATTCTGGTTTAGCGGGGGCTATTAGACGGCCTGTGACTGCACTCATCGCACCGCGCCTCTTTAACACATTCTTCCTTGCAGCAATGGCAGCTGTGGTTGCCGTGCCTTTAGCGTTGGCACTTGGTTTGCTGGCAGCGCTCTATCGCAACAGCTGGTTTGACCGTGCTGTGAATGCCATAACCTTGACGACAATTGCGTCTCCAGAATTTTTCGTGGCCTATGTGTTGGTGTTTTTCTTGGCCGCAAAGCTGCATTGGTTTTCACCGCTTTCCACTGTCGATGCAAACACGCCATTTTTAACGCATATCTATAAAGCAGCACTTCCTGCGCTGACAATGACATTGGTTATCATCGCCCACATGATGCGCATGACCAGAGCTTCCGTCATAAGCTTACTATCAGCGCCCTATATTGAAATGGCGCAGCTCAAAGGCCTTAGCCCACGGCAGGTGATTTTGCGCCACGCTCTACCCAATGCGTGGGCGCCGATTGCCACGGTTATTGCGTTTAACCTCGCTTACCTTGTTGTTGGTGTGGTGGTTGTTGAAGTGGTGTTTGTGTATCCAGGTATCGGTCAATTGATGGTCGATTCCGTTTCCACACGCGATATGCCTGTGGTTCAGGCTTGCGCTTTAATCTTTGCTGCTACTTATATCTTGCTCAATCTATTGGCCGACATTATTTCAATTGTCACCAACCCAAGGCTCTTGCACCCGAAATGAGCGCTCCCACCTCAAATATTCGCAACATCAAAGCCCGCCGCACATGGACAGAAAACACATGGCGGTTTTTGCAGACTGCGCCAATCAGCGCGTGGTTCGGCATGACTGTGATTTTTATTTATGCATTTTGTGCGCTCTTTGCGCCTTGGTTGGCACCTTACGGTGAAGGTGAAATTGTAACCAAAGGCGCTTATGGCCCCATCAGTTGGGCCAACTGGTTTGGGACTGATCAAATTGGTCGCGATACTTTCTCGCGCGTTCTTTATGGTGGGCGCAATACTATTGGCATTGCGCTGATTACAGTTTTGATTTCATTTTCAATTGGCGGTACGCTGGGAGTTTATTCAGCGCTCACAAGAGGCTGGGGCGACCAGATTATCAGTCGGTTTGTTGATGCGCTGATGTCTATTCCAGTCTTGATTTTTGCGCTGATGTTGTTGGCGGTGTTTGGCAAGAGCAATCCTTATCCAGAGCTGTTGGGCAATTTTCCGCTGAACTTGATTTTCATTTTGGCCCTTCTTGATTCAACGCGCGTCTTTCGTTTGGCGCGCAACACCGCTCTTAATGTGGTGGTTATGGATTATGTGGAGGCGGCCAAACTGCGCGGCGAAGGTATTGGTTGGATTGTTTTGCGCGAAGTGGTTCCGAATATTTTGCCGCCACTGATTGCTGAGTTTGGTTTGCGCTTTTGCTTTGTGTTCCTGACTATTGCTGCGCTTTCATTCTTGGGCGTTGGCATTCAACCGCCGACAGCAGATTGGGGATCAATGGTGGCAGAAAGCAAATCGCTGATTACTTATGGCCGCATTCAACCGCTGATTCCAGCTGGTGCTATTGCGCTGCTCACCGTCGCCGTAAACTTCGTGGTTGATTGGTTTCTTTATCAAACAAGTGGACTGCGCGATGAAAAGTGAAGCAAAGCGCGTTAAGGGCGAAGCCCTTCTGGAAATGAAGGGCCTGAAGATTGAGGGCTTTAGCGGTGATGCTTGGCACCCGATTGTTAAGGGCATTGATCTTTCACTGAAGCGTGGCGAGGTGTTGGGGCTCATTGGCGAATCCGGTGCTGGGAAATCCACACTCGGTTTGGCGGGCATGGGATTTGCGCGGCCCGGTTGCCGGATTTCAGCTGGTTCGATTACGTTTGACGGTATTGATTTGGTCAATGCAACTGCCGCCGAAAAGCGCGCCCTTTGGGGATCGCGCATTGCTTATGTGGCGCAGAGTGCGGCGGCTGGATTTAACCCGGCGCACCGGATTATAGAGCAGACGGTTGAGACGGCTATTAATCATGGTGTGATGGAACGCGACAAGGCTGAAGCCGATGCGCGCGATCTTTATGGCCGCTTGCAACTCCCTAATCCAAACACAATTGGGGCACGCTATCCGCATCAAGTTTCCGGCGGTCAATTACAACGCGCGATGACCGCAATGGCTATGTCGTGTCGCCCAGACCTGATTATTTTTGACGAGCCGACTACAGCGCTCGACGTGACAACCCAAGTTGAAGTGCTGGCTGCGATGCGCAATATTGTGGAGCAGTTTGACACTGCTGCAATTTATATTACGCATGATCTGGCGGTCGTAGCGCAGATGGCGCACCGGATTATGGTATTACGCCATGGCAATCTGGTGGAAGAAGCACCGACGCGCGCGATGCTGAAAGAGCCCACGCAGGATTATACCAAGTCCCTCTGGGCAGTGCGCAAGCTGGTTAAACCGGAATCACAAGGTGAAGATATAGTCCTTCAGATTCAAAATGTTGATGCCAGCTATGGCAACGGCGTTAAGGTTTTGGATGATGTGACGGTGAGCGTGCCGCGCGGACGCACAGTGGCCGTGGTGGGTGAATCAGGTTCCGGCAAATCGACATTGGCACGGGCCATCACAGGATTGTTGCCGATCAGCAAAGGTACTATTTCTTTCAATGGCAAGGTGCTCACCACCAAGCTGAAAGACCGTGACCGTGATCAACTGCGCCGCATTCAGATGATTTATCAATCGGCAGATACGGCTTTAAATCCGCGCCAGACCGTACGCGATATTATTGGTCGGCCGCTTGAGTTTTATCTGGGCCTTAAAGGTTCCGACAATGACAAGCGCGTTGTGAAGCTACTCGAATCCATCGAACTCGATGAAAGCTTTATTGATCGTTATCCTTCTGAAATGTCGGGCGGCCAAAAGCAGCGGATTTCAATTGCGCGGGCTTTGGCGGCAGAGCCTGATGTGATCATTTGCGATGAAGTGACATCGGCACTTGACCAGATCGTGCAAGAGGGAATTTTGCAGTTGCTGATGAAATTGCAGCGCGACACCAATGTGACTTATCTTTTCATCACCCACGACATCGCTACTGTGCGCGCCATTGCTGATGAGATTGTGGTGATGAACAAGGGCAAGGTTGTGCAGCAAGGATTGAAATCAAAAGTTCTGAACCCGCCTTATCCGGCCTATACTGAATTGCTGTTGTCGTCTGTGCCAGAGATGGATCCGGATTGGCTGACAAAGCTGCTGGACAAGCGGAAAGTTAAGCCAGCAGTTAATTAATTGAATTTGCTCCACCGTTAGCCGTCTTCCCGGCGAAGGCCGGGATTGGGCTTTGATCTAGGCAGTAAGCCCGGCCCCGGCCTTCGCCGGGGTGACGGATGTATGTGTTGGTTGAATTCAATTTACTAATAACGGTTCTAATACTTACCTGAACTCACTAACCCATCTAAAAATCCCTGCGCCTGTTTTTCAATTGCGGATTTATCTGTTTCACTAAATTTATTATAAGTGAAACAGGTTTGCGACATGCGTGGGTTTTTTGAAAATCTTTCTTTATGCCTTGCGATGAAATCCCAATAGAGCGCGT
>CAXTKN010000198.1:0-4244 GCA_964244805.1 uncultured Aestuariivirga sp. | reverse complement strand
ACCAGCGTTCTTTGCGCCGAATTTGAAAATCCAGACCATCATAAATCTTGCGTGCGCCGTAACCTTTATGAACCTGCGCCAACGTCACCACGTCTTCACCAGAGCGTGGTGCCGGTGCAAAATCAAACGCCACAGAAACCCGGCGCTTGGGCGGCTCCACGCGGTCAATCTTTTCCAGTTTCTTTACGCGGCTTTGCACTTGGGCCGCATGAGAAGCCCGCGCTTTGAACCGCGCGATAAAATTCAGTTCCTTGGCCAGCATTGCTTGTTGGCGTTCAAACGATGCCTGCTGTTGTTTCTCGGCCAATGCACGTTGCTGCTCATAAAATTCATAATCGCCGGAATATGAAGTCAGCTCACCGCCATCAATCTCCACAATCTTGGTGACGATGCGGTTCATAAATTCACGGTCATGCGAAGTCATCAGCAGCAAGCCTTCATAGCCGCGCAAAAAATTCTCCAACCAGATCAGGCTTTCAAGATCAAGATGGTTTGAAGGTTCGTCCAGCAACATGGCATCAGGCCGCATCAACAAAATCCGCGCCAGCGCCACGCGCATTTTCCAGCCGCCCGAAAGCTTGCCCACATCGCCGTCCATCATCTCTTGGCTAAAGCTCAGCCCCGCCAAAACTTCGCGCGCGCGAGCATCCTGGGCATAACCATCCAGCTTTTCAAACTGCGCCTGCACCTCGCCATAACGCGTAATGATGTCGTCCATCTCATCCATGCGCGATGGGTCACCCATCGCTGCTTCAAGCTCAGCCATCTCCGCCGCCACCGCACTCACTGGGCCTGCTCCCTCCATCACCTCAGCCACGGCCGAGCGCCCCTGCATCTCGCCCACATCCTGACTGAAATATCCAATGGTGATTCCCCGGTCCGTCGAAACCTGCCCCTCATCGGTTTCCTCTTGTCCGGTGATCATCCGAAACAACGTGGTCTTCCCCGCCCCATTAGGCCCCACCAACCCAATCTTTTCCCCTCGATTAAGCGCCGCCGAAGCCTCGACAAATAAAATCTGATGGCCGTTCTGTTTGGAAATGGAGTCAATGCGGATCATGATGGCGGGGGTTTAGGGGAGAGGGGGGAGGCGGGCAAGTTCGATATTTGACTTTATGCGTCATTTTTGAAACAGCTTTAACATGACCAAAGCTAAGAAATCCAAAGGCGGTATCAGCAAAGAAACATTTGATGATTTTCTTGAAGAGCAAGGCTTGCTTGCCGAAGCAGAAGACGTGGCCATCAAGCGCGTGCTGGCATGGCAAATCGCCGAAGGCATGAAACTCAAGGCATCACTAAAATCTCATAACTAGCGCCATTAAGATTGGCTGCTTTTGTCCCCAAGTAACCTCACTCGTCGTTACCCTCAGAGGAGGTCTCAACCGCGTTTTCACCGCCCATGGCTTTGAAACGTTCGTCGGCCAACCAGCTTAGTCGTTTGGCTTGAGTTACAAGCGTGCGCCGCAAACCGACTTGAACTTGCCTTTCAGCAATCGTTTGTGAAAGCCTAGCAATGACTTGGGCACGTCGCGCAGTTCTCGTGTCTGCATGCCCGCGTAACTCCTTAACTTGATCTGAAACGATGCGGCCTCTTGCAGACTTTGGAATAGGGAATTTTTTGGTAGGTTTCGGTGGATCTTTTTCGTTGAGAATTGCTTTGAACTTGCTTTGCGCTTTTGCCTTTTCATGAACGTGATATTCGAGAGCATCCAAATGCTGTTTTGCATGCTTAAAGTCCTTGTGCTTGGCATGCACGAATTCATATTCCGGCAGTGGGTAAACTTCAATTTCATACACTTCAAAAGGATCAAGAACTGACATCGCCACAGCGTCAGTACGTTGATTGGTCAGATGCCGTCCAATGCGGCCAGAAACTTTTTCGTTAGTTTGGCCAACGTAAATTGGCTCGCCGTCGTAATCATAGAAAATATAGACGCCCCATTTGTAAGACCCTATTGGAATGACTTCTCCAGTTATCGGATCAGCATGCTGCAATTGAAAAAATTTCTTGAGTCCAGCGCGTAGTTCGCGTGTTTCAAAAGGAGAACCATCGTTCGCGTTAATTGGCCCCTTCACGCGGCTAAACCTCTGCGCGAAAGTGGAGCGCGCAGAATCGTATTGGCAATAGGATCAAGCAAATTGCGGGCAATGTGAGCTACAGCAGGTACCGCCAAACCGTCACCGAAAATGTGGTAGCCATCATTATAGTTCACCGGAATTTTGTAGTCATCTGGAACACCCATCAAACGTGCTGCTTCCCTGATGCTCAGCAAACGTGATTGAATGCGTTTACCGTCAACCACAATTATAGTTTGCCTGCTTGAACCACCACCCGGTGTACGAAGACAACCAGCAATACCGTCGAACCTGACTTCTGCTCGCTGAAAACGCTTGCCACTCTCAACACGTGTTCTCTTGTAAATTGTGCCGATAATGCGTTTGTCACATTTTTGCGCCTTCGCAACTTTTTCGCGATTTGTAGCCGACATCATCGCAAGGAGTGCGCTTGTTTGGGTTTGTGAGTTCCAGCGTTGCCCACCGTCATCAATCTGAATTAATTGCTCCAACGACAAGTTGGATTTTTTAGCGTTAGGCAGATTCCACCATATCCAGTTGGCCTTCAAATCAGAAGGCAGTGATTGCACGACTGTTCTTAGTGCTTGGCTGTGCCAAACATCACTTGGGCCATTTATACAAGATTCTGAAGGTATACTCCGCTTGTCACGCACACAAATCAAAAACAACCTAGGACGCGATTGCGGCAAGAAATGAATTGCGTCTACGACGACCGCGCCAAATACATAACCCAAGCTGGCTATCGCGCGGCACATGTCTTGGAAGTCTTTTCCATCATGGGATGTCAGCAATCCGCAGACATTTTCCAACACTAAAAGCGGTGGCGATCTTCCTGTTAATTTCAGTTTGTTAATTGCGGACCAAAAGCCCCAAAATGTTCCGCTACGTTCGCCTGCAAGACCAATTCGATTGCCTGCCAACGACAAGTCTTGGCATGGAAATGATGCCCATGCCAAGGTTGGTGATCCAGGCAAAGACTTGGTTTTCAGCTCCGCAATATCACAACGAAGAGTGCCCTCATCACCGAAGTTGGATCGATATGTTTCCATCTTTTTTGGGTCTATGTCGTTAGCAAGAAGGCACTGCCAAGCCGATCCAAGACCAAGCCGCGCCATGCCTCCTCCCGCAAAGAATTCAAAAAAAGTGCGATTCATAATTTCATGTTCACAAATTGTTCCTGATTGGTCAAGTGGGAAAACAAAAAAACCCCAGCCTCTCGGCCAGGGTTCCATTTCTTTATTCAAACTGCGTAAACCTTAGAAATCCATGCTGCCTCGTCTCAACTCTCCAACAGCTCCCGTCTTGCCGCCGAGGCTAAAAATGCGGATCTTGTTTGACTGCGCTCTTTCGCCAAACCATCAATCGCCTCAAGCAAACACAAATCTAGCGACACGTTAATCCTCGTGGTGGAGCCGCGGTCGCGCACCAGTGGCACGGCGGAGATGATGGCGTCTTTCATGTCTTCTGCGAAATCGGGATCAGAATTTAAAGCTTCGATTGTGCGTGGGGTGGGCGATGCTTCGCCATCGGCTTCCATCAAGCGAATATGGCCGGAGAGGGCGTCAACAGCGTTGGTTAAAGCTTTATCCAACGTGTCTCCCGCCGAGGTGCAACCCGGCACATCAGGAAAGCTGACGCCGTAGCAACTATCAGTCTCTTTATGGACGAGGGCTAAAAAGCGCATACATGAAATTCTCGTGAGAGATAATTTTGAATTACGCCGTCATCGCAAAGCGGCGCGTGGGTTGTGGCACGTTATGGCCGAGGTCTTTTGCGGCTTCAATCCAAGCTTTGATTGCATCTTCCACATTGGCAAATGCCTCCTGTGGTGTTTCGCCATCGCTCATGCAACCGGGCAAGTCTGGCACAGTTGCAACAAAGCCGCCGCCGTCTTCGGCAGATAATGGTTCAACGATAATCGCATAGCCACTTATGTTCATGTTAATTTACTCAATGCATCCACAAACCGTACCAGATTTTTGATATATACAGCTTTTATGGGGCGTTTGAAAGGGATGGTCAACTTGGCCTGCATTTTGGCGTGACCGACTTTGTAATGCGACCCTCCACCTGTGACAGGCATGCAATATATGTCAAACTCTCGGCAAAGAGATTCCACATCAGCGATTTTCCAATCGCTTTGTGGATTGCGGCGCATGGCTTCAAGT
>CAXTKN010000197.1:0-4252 GCA_964244805.1 uncultured Aestuariivirga sp. | reverse complement strand
CTTCTTTCCATTCCCACACGCGCTTGAGAAATGCTTCGCGGCCCATGGTCTTGCGGTCGGTCTTATTTTCTTTCGCGAGCAAACGCTCCACCACCATTTGCGTGGCAATGCCAGCATGATCAGTGCCCGGTTGCCACAGAACATCCCTGCCCCGCATCCGTTCAAAGCGCACTAAAACATCTTGAATGGTGTTGTTGAGCGCGTGCCCCATATGCAGCGAGCCAGTTACATTCGGCGGCGGAATGACTATTGTGAACGGCTTGGCGTTGGGCTTGCGGCCCGGCTTGAAATAACCACCCTCTTCCCACTGTTTATAAAGACGGGCTTCCATTTCGGCGGGAACGAATTTTGTGTCGAGAGTCATTTAGGGATTCTTTGTTGCTTGAGTTGGGGCGCTTAAACACCACCTTTGCCCCATTCGCAACAGGTTGGAATTAACGCCCGCGCCGTGCCACGCGTTCAATTTCTTCGCGCACCAGTTTTTCAACCAGTTGCGGCAGATTATCGTCGAGCCAGGTTTTGAGCATGCCGCGTAACAAATTCTGAGTGATATCTTCAATGCCACGGTCGCCCGAAGCTCGGGCCATGATGGCATCGGTGAGCTGTTGAAATGAATTCTGCGCGGAATAGGCGGTGCTGGGTGAAACCAATGCACCTTGCGAAGGTTGAGGGGCATAAGCAGGTTCATAATATTCTTGCTGATGTTGTGGTTCAGCCTGCTCTTCCCATGACCGTTCCTGATATTCAGGCTCATAGACGGCAGGTTCAACATAACGCGGCGCTTCTTCAACGTAAGTCTGGCGCAAAACCGGTGGCTGGCGCGGCGGCAATTCTGGGCGCGATACCTCACCCGACAGGATGCTGCCAATGCCGTTGCGCCTTACAGGCTCCGGCGAAAGTGACGCGCGTGGCACATGAGGTTTCGGGCTAGGCGGAGTCATCACAAAAGCAGAATCGCTGCGACTGCGGCCGATACGTTCGCGCAATTGCGAAATTTCACCGTCAGCCTGTTCGCGGCCTGCGGCACTGGGGTCAAAATTCACGCGCATTTCGCGAAGCGCGCCGCGCATTAATGTGCCTTGGGAGTTGCCAGATGTTTTGGTGGCAGGCGACGCAGAAATGCCACCAAGGTCATCATCAATGGCCTTGCGGATCGACGCCAATAATTCTTCTACGCGTGGTTCAACAGTCACGTAACGAAAGGCCCCTTGATTACGTTCGCATTTGAGATGTGAAACACTACGTCATCTCACTTGCAATGTACATAAGGGCTTAGTGCAACTCGCCGCTTTCAGCGTCAAGGCCGATCCACTTGTTACGCACATCATTATAGTGCTCCGTCGGATCATAGAGACCGCCAATGCCAAGATGGCGTGCCGTGAGATGGCCCATTGAACCCAAGAGTGAATAAGACGCGATAACTTGATCATGCTGGGCTGTGACTTGCGAAATTTCTGAGCCAACCAGTGTTTGCTCGGCGTTCAACACTTCGATAGTTGACCGCGAACCAACTTGATATTCCTGTTGAACACCATCAAGAGCCAAGCGCGATGCTGCAACCTGCGACCGAGCCGACGCAAGACCCTGGCCTGTTGATATAATATTGTTCCAAGCATTGGTTACGCTCTCACGAACACTGCGCACAGCTGACACGACTTTCAGCCGGTTTTGGCTGGCCGTTTCCTTGGCTTGCCGTACCCCGGAATATACCCGACCGGCTTCATAAATTGGTACCACCAAAGAGCCCTGAATTGTGCCCACTGTGGTATAATCATTGCTGATCAAATTACGGTCCATGCTGGCAGAAGCCGAAACACTGAGTTGCGGCAACAAATCACCACCAATAACCCCAATCTGATGCTCAGAAGCATCTTGAACTTCCGCCGCAAAGAGAATGTTAGGATTGGTTTGTTGAGCAATTGCCTGCGCTTCATTCAAACTGCGAGGACGAGGCGCTAAGCGCGGCATTGCCAGTTTTTCAGGTGAATGACCAACGACCTGTAGAAAATTCGCTTCTGCCGCTTTAACGTTCGCGACCGCAATCGCCAACTGACCTTGCGAACCGCTTAGCGTTGCGCGAGCTTGCGAAACGTCAGTCCGCGTTAATTCACCAGCGTTGAAACGGGCCTGGGTGGCATTTAACTGTTTTTGCAGCACATTAACATTTTTTTGTCGCAAGCCCAGAATTTGCCGAAATTGAATAACATTCATGTAAGCTTGAATGGCATTGAAAAGCGTCGTCTGCTCGACAGCCAAAAGATTTTGCCGCCCCGCCTTGACTTGTGCCTCGGCCACAGCTGTTGATTCAACTGTTTTAAAGCCTCTGAAAATCGGTTGGCTTAATGTGATTGATAGGTCGCCCCTGCTGGCTTCCCCGGTATTCGCGAAGGGAATGGAGGTATCTGTCCAAGTGTGAGTGACACTTTCATTGGCGGTGATCGTGGGACGCCAGCCCGCCAGAGCCTGCGGAACACTTTCATCGGTCGCGCGCAACGCCGCACGCTCAGATTCAAGTGTGGAGTTGTTGTGATAAGCGCTGGACATGGCCTGGGCCAGCGTTTCGGCCAAAACTGACGATGTGTTTGCCACAGCGAAAACAGCAATAGCGCCCAATAATAGGGCACGCATACGAACATGAATCTGCAATCTAAATACCTCTGTACACCCGCTCTGCCATCCCTGAGGTGTTCAACCGCGCTCCATAACTGATACACATGAGACCAAACAAACCTCGTCTCAGGAATCAGGTGTTACGTCTTCACCCCTATTGCAATCCGATATAGGTCGATTTCGCTTAAAAAGCAAACGCCGTTTTTGGTTTCCCAAAGCCCGGCAAAGCCGCCACAGAAATATCAAACGCCGCACGCTTTGTGTGAGTGGTCCCCGATACGCGATAAACACAACATTGTGCATTATCACGCGAGCCAATTGCAGCCACCACGCGCCCGCCATCTTTTACTTGAGAAAACAGCTCATTTGGCACCTCATCAACGCGGCCTTCAAAAACCACTAAATCAAACTTTTCAGCATGTGGAGAACCTTGGGCATGGCTGGCTTCAACGATCTCCACATTTGCTAAACCTGCGAGATTTTGCCGCGCGAGAGTGGCGAGGCCCGCATCTTGCTCTAGGGCCACCACGCGCGAAACTAATTTGGACAGCACAGCGGCACCATAGCCAGAAGCAGCGCCAACATCCAACACGCGGTCGCTTGGATCTAACTCAGCAAATTGCAGCATGCGCGCGAACGCCATGGGTTCGATGAGAAAACGTGGGCCAAAACTGGCTTCTTTTAAGGCCACATCACCATCCATATAAGCGAGCGATTGCTGAGCCTGCCCAACAAAATTTTCGCGCATGACGGATTGCATCGCATCCAATATTCGTCCATCCGTTACACCATTAGGGCGAAGTTGGCTGTCGACCATATTCGTGCGAGCTTGGGCAAAATTGAGCATGATTTATCCATTAAAGTTTTGATTGCTCCACTTACCTGTTTCGATGAGATAAGTCCATGAAATCTGGCTTTTGTTCCGCTTCAATCCATTCAGTTGAATTTGGCGCAGATTAACTTTTCAACGCGGCACTAACCCTCAACTCCAATAAATTATTGAAAGCCTAAACATGGTGTTGTTTCTTTAATCTTCTGTGACTATAACGCACCGACCACCAAATGAGGCCTCGTGGCGGAGTGGTTACGCAGAGGATTGCAAATCCTTGCATCCCAGTTCGATTCTGGGCGAGGCCTCCAAATTTTCTCAAACGTTTTTAATACCGCTGCCAAAACCAACGCGGCGCGCAAAATGGGGCCAGCGCCTCAAAAGCCATCGGCCAAGGCGTATTTCGGACTTTCGCCTGAACCTCCTGATTAATGCTGAATCAATCGAAAGCATGACTAGGCCCAGCGGCAGCATCCAGACGCCTAAGATTGGCAAAAAGCTAAAAATGCCGCCGAAGATCAAAGCTATTCCCAAAACTGTTCGCACTATGGGATGGGCCGGAACGCGTACTTTAAAGCCTGCAAATTTGATATGTCGCGCCATGTTCACTCCCCAAGCCCCATATATAGGGTCGATAACCGAATTTTCACGCGTTTAGAAGAAAGTAAAATTTAGGGTTTGCGCGATAAATATCATCTGCTATAGCGCTGCACATATTCCCTGATAGCTCAGTTGGTAGAGCATTCGACTGTTAATCGAATTGTCGCTGGTTCGAGTCCAGCTCGGGGAGCCAAATTTGAAGGGCTGGTCATG
>CAXTKN010000196.1:1703-4485 GCA_964244805.1 uncultured Aestuariivirga sp. | reverse complement strand
TTGATCCAGTTTTTTGACGAACCACACAATGTGGATATTTTCGATGCGCTGCTGAAAGAAGTGCAGCCTCAAGCCTTGGCTGCTGTGGCTTCATCTTCGCCCGTTTCGGGAAAGACAGTTGTGTTTACAGGTGCTCTGGAACGCATGACGCGGGAAGAGGCCAAAGCGATGGCTGAACGTTTGGGTGCGAAGGTTGCGGGGTCGGTTTCAAAGAAAACCGATTTGCTGGTGGCGGGGCCGGGGGCTGGATCGAAACTTAAAGACGCGGAGAAATATGGTGTTGAAGTGATTGACGAGAATGCCTGGTTTGTGTTGGTTGGGGCGTAATGAATCCATTCTCGCAAGACTTCAAATCCGGCATTGCCGACGCTTGGCCAATGTTCTTGGCCTATATACCTATCGCAGCATTATGGGGCACTTTAGCGGCGGCTAAAGGTTTTTCGCCACTCGAAGCAATGTTGATGAGTGCTTTTTTATATGCGGGTGCATCGCAATTTGTGGCCATCGAAATGTGGAGCGCTGCTCAATCAATTCTGCTTCTTATCTTCACAATTTTCATCATCAATGTGCGCCATGTGCTTTATGCGGCATCGATTTCGCGGCATATGGGCGGCATTTCCCATCGCTGGCATCCGGCTTTGATGTATATCCTTACTGATGAAGCCTGGGCTTTGCTCGAACGCAAAGCGCTCACTCAGCCGCTTACGCTCGGATATTATTTAGGCGTGGCTTTTCCACTCTGGCCAACATGGTTTTTATCTTCGGCCATTGGTGCATTCATTGGCAAACAATTGCCAGACCCCGCTTTGATCGGATTAGACTTCGCCTTTGCGGCCATGTTCATTGCTATCTTGGCAGGCTTCTGGAAAGGCCCGCGCACCGGAGCAGTGATCATTGTCAGTGCTGTTGTTGCGGTTCTAGCAAAAACATACTTTTCCGGTGCTTGGTATATTGTTTTAGGTGGTCTGGCTGGTGTTGCTGTTGCAGCACTTCTTCATAGCGAGGCGGAGACATGAGCGGTCTTTTTACTGTTCATTTTAAAACTTTTCTGGCGATCATTGGCATGGGCCTTGCCACTTATTCCACGCGTCTTTCTGGATTATTGCTGATGCGCGGTGTGGTGGTGCAGGGCAGGTTGAAGGCGGCACTCGATGCAGTGCCGCCTGCCGTATTAATGGCAGTCATTACGCCAACGGTTTTCATGACCGGAAAGGCTGAAACAATGGCGGCTGTTGTGACTGGCGCAGCGGCGTTTTTTCGTTTGCCGCTGTTGGTTGTCATTCTTTCAGGTGTTGTCAGTGTCGTTCTATTTCGATATTTAATTTAACGGCGCGCAGGCCTGTTTCATCCATTCTGCTGATGCTCCTTCCATTTTGCTTCCGATGTCGTTCAAGACCTTGGCGTGATATGTATCAAGCCATTGTAACTCTTCGCGGGTCATTAATTTTGTGTCGATTAAATTGCGATCAATGGGGGCGAAAGTTAATGTTTCAAAACTCAACATCGGTCTCTCGCCGCCTTTGATGTCAGATGGTTCTTTGACGATCAGAAGGTTTTCAATACGGATGCCAAAATGGCCAGCTTTATAATATCCCGGTTCGTTCGACAAAATCATACCGGGTTGCAGAGCCACATTACCCGCCTTGCTGATGCGGGCAGGGCCTTCGTGGACTGAGAGATAGGAACCTACGCCATGGCCAGTGCCATGATCAAAATCCAAACCCGCCTTCCACAGCGCTGCACGCGCCAGCACGTCGATATGGCCGCCCGTTGTGCCTTTAGGAAAGCAGATTGTCGAAATCGCGATCATGCCTTTCAGCACGCGGGTGAAACGATCTTTCATTTCGTCCGTAGGCTGACCAATAGTCACAGTGCGCGTCACATCGGTAGTGCCATCTTGATATTGGCCGCCAGAGTCGATCAAATAGATTTCATTGATGTTGATGGCGCGACAGTTATTGGGATCAACGTGGTAATGCGGGATGGCCGCGTTGGGGCCGGAGGCGGAGATTGTGCTGAATGACAAATCAAGCAGAACGCCTGTTTCTTTGCGGAAAGCAGTTAAGCGCTCGGCAGCTGTCGCCTCAGTAAGGTGGCCTTTTTGCGCTTCGACTGAAAGCCAATGCAAGTAACGCGATAAAGCTACGCCGTCACGCAGTTGCGCCGCGCGAGCGCCATTAAGCTCGCTCGGGTTTTTGCAAGCCTTCGGCATGGTGCAAGGGTCCATGGCCTCTTTGATTTCAGCACCTTTCAATGCGGTGCGCACGCGTTCAGGCGCTGAGCCAGCATCAATCAAGACCTTTAATTTTTTGCGGGCTAGCGATTTGAGCGCCACATCAAATTCATCGGGTTTGCGGATTGTGGTTGTTGGTTTTAGATGTGCTTGCACATCTTCGGGTAGCTTGTTCTTGTCGATGAAGAGTTCAGCTTTGCCTTTTTTATTGATGATGGCATAGGCGAGCACAACGGGCGTGAACGGCACATCACTGCCGCGAATGTTCAGCACCCAAGACACGGATGAAGGTTCGGCCAACACTGCGGCGTCTGCGCCTGCCTTGTTCAAAGCCAGAGACATATCTGCTAATTTATCCTTCACGCTGCGGCCTGCAAATTGAAGTGGCTGGACTGAAAGGGGATTGGCGGGACGGGCAGGTTGGTCTTGCCATATCTCATCGATAAGGTTTTTGGAAACCGGAACCAATTTCGCGCCGAGTTTTTCGCAGGCTGCGGCAAAGCGCTTAGCTTCGCTGGAGGTGATGAGCCATGGGTCGAAACCCAAGCG
>CAXTKN010000196.1:0-1603 GCA_964244805.1 uncultured Aestuariivirga sp. | reverse complement strand
TTTTGGATAGCATTTGCGTGGTTTTAAAACAAATACGATAGGAATTGCACAAAATATCGCATTGCAGCATGTGAGCTATTTGAATTTTGCATAGCAAATCGTTTATTAACGAAGAATTTACCTGTTTTTGCCAAGGAATAGGTGAGAATAGACATCAAATTAATTTAACAGAATTGGGTTGCCGTTAAAAATTTGACACAATTCATTGGCATTTGTTGCATTATTGATTTTGGCCGAATGGTCTAAAGATTGAAATTCAACGTATGTATAATATGCATGTTGAAAATCGATTTGTAGGCAACAGGTAAGACGAAATCTAAGAAATTTGTGCAACGCACAAGAATTTAACCTCGGAAGCAAAGCTTTTGAGAAGGAGAATGGGAAATGACGATGATTTTGACAGACCGCGAAACAGCACATGTTTCAGGCACACATAACGGCCTTATGGGCAAGGTTAAGGGCTTCTTGTCGCGCAGCCGCGCTGAACGCCAGTTGCACCAGCTTGATGATCGGCTTTTGGCTGATATCGGCGTGACACGTGGCGATATTTCTGCTCGTGTTTGGGGCTAATAGATTTTAGTCTAGCTCCCAACCCGGGCCGGTTAAATTTGTGATATTGCGCTCTGAGCTGAAAAGCTTGGGGCGCTTTTTGTTTGGTTTGGTCATAACTATAGCCAGCCAGTTTTCTTTGCGGATGATTTTGCCTTGGATCAAACCGCGACTTTTGTAGCAAGCGGTGATCCAGCGTTTTTGATCTGGGGTCAGGCCAGATAAGATCAAGCTGCCACCGGGCGCCAAAATAGTGCAGAGGCCCGCCGCTAAGCTGGCAAGCGGGCGGGCAAGAATGTTGGCGAAAATCAAATCATAGGGGGCTGATTGTTTGATACTTGTGTGGTGCAAGCCAGGGGCGGTTTGGCCGCGGAGCAGGGGTTTGACACCATTGAGAGCTGCGTTGTTTAACGTTACGCGCACCGCTTCTGGATCAATGTCTGTTGCCAAGGCTTTGGTTTTTAGAGCCTTCGCGGCGGCGATGGCCAGTACGCCCGTGCCGCAGCCCAAATCTAGAATGCGGCTTGGGCGGCTGCGCTTCAGGATATCATCAAGTGCTTCAAGACAGCCTGCTGTCGTGCCGTGGTGGCCAGTGCCGAATGCCGTTCCTGCATCTATTTCTAATGAAATGCCACCAGCGCGGCGCACGTGGCGATCATGCGACCCGTGGAGAAAAAAGCGCCCAGCAGCGACAGGAGCTAAGCCTTCGAGCGAACGCTTAACCCAATCCAAATCAGGTACATCGGCGATGATGGCCTGCGGATTTTGCAAATGCGCACGGGCTTCAATGGCTAACTCAGTCGATTCGAACCATGCAACCGTTTCCCACAGTGCTTGGGCCTCGTCGGTTTCGTTGATCGTGACAGCCAATGGATCAAGCCGGAAATCATTTTCGATTTGTTCGGCCAAAGCATGGGACTGATCGTGGCTCAGATTACCTATGGTTAGGGTGACGCGGGCGATGGACATTTGGGCCTGTTAGCCCAAGCAGATGCCTATGTCAGCGGCAAAATTGTAATCTCAACACGTCGGTTCTGCGCCTTACCGGATTTGG
>CAXTKN010000195.1:0-4542 GCA_964244805.1 uncultured Aestuariivirga sp. | reverse complement strand
GCTGATTTTTGATACCATTTGAACGCTTCGGCGATATCCTTTTTGGTGCCAATTGAATTTTCATAGGCATAGCCAAGATTATTCATCGCCACGATATGTCCGCCAGTGGCGGCTTTGGTGTAAAGTTCGAATGTCTTATTAGGCAACTGGTCAGCCGCCACAAGCGCCCTGCCATATTGAAACAGAATGCGCATGTTATCAGGAAACGCAGCGGCTGCTTTTTCGCATGCGGCAACGGCAGCTGGCCCATCGATGTCACCACCTTTAACACCCGGCACACCTGCGGGTTTGGTTTTATCGGGGATAGCTGCAGCGAGTTGATCACAAAGTTTAGCCGCTTCATCTTCAGCAGGGCCAGCCCAAACGGAGCTTTGGCTAAAATCGACAAGTCCAAAGACCGCGATCAATAACAAGTGCTTTGAAAATTTGGGAAACATACCGTCCGCTCCGTGTGTTTGCTTCAACCCCCACAGAGGACATTATCAATTTTCGGGACTTGGACAAGCACCCGCAAATTTCGCCCTAAATCAACCCCGCCAACAACTCATAAGACTTCAGCCGCGCTTTATGATCATAAACTGCTGTCGCCACCATCAGCTCGTCCACACCTGTGCGTTCCACAAACCCGCGCAAACCGGCGCGAACAGTTTCAGGCGAACCGACGAACGCGCAGGCTAACATGCGACTGGCTTGGATTTTTTCGGCAGCTGACCAATAGGTTTCGATGTCGTCAATCGGTGGCTTCAACAAGCCACGTGCACCGCGGAACATATCAGCAAAGCGCATTTGCAACGTGGTGAATAGAAATTTGGCTTCTTCGTCTGTATCTGCAAGAACCACATTCACTCCCGCCATCACATGAGGGTTTTGGAGTTGTTTAGAAGCTTCAAATTTATCTCGGTAAATTTCGACGGCTTGCATCAAATGATCGGGCGCAAAATGCGAAGCGAACGCATAAGGCAAACCGAGTGCCGCGGCCAGTTGCGAACCAAACAAGCTCGATCCCAAAATCCACAACGGCACATTCAGCCCTGTGCCGGGAACGGCCTGAATAACCTGCCCCTCTTGCAAAGGGCCAAGCAACGCTTGCAACTCCAACACATCTTGCGGGAAATGTTCAGAGGCTTGTGGGTCAACGCGCAACGCCCGCGATGTGCGTTGATCGGTGCCGGGTGCTCTGCCCAAGCCTAAATCAATACGGCCTGGATAAAGCGACTCGAGGGTTCCGAATTGTTCAGCAATAACCAGCGGTGAATGATTGGGCAACATAATGCCACCGGCCCCCACACGGATGGTTTTGGTTTGCGATGCCAGATAGCCGATCACCACAGATGTAGCCGCACTGGCAATGCCCACCATGTTATGATGCTCGGCCACCCAATAGCGCGTGAACCCCAAACGCTCGGCATGCTGCGCCAATGTTGCAGCATGATGCAGAGCATCGCGCGGCGTTTGGCCGTTTGAAACGGGAACCAGATCAAGTACTGAAAGTGCGACCAAGACGATGTTGTCCTACTAAAATGTGAACTCTATGTAGGCACGCGCAACATGATTATCCATAGTTCACGCCGGAAACCATGGCCAATTTTCGAAAGCAAATTTTAACGTCCTATTAACACCCTTCCTTCACACTCCGTTAACGTATTGGAGGAATGCCAATCATGTTCAACAGATTATTTGAAAGACTTTCAAACGGCCCCGCCACCGCTCATGAAGAATTGGGCGAGCTGCATCTGGCTGTGGCCTTTGTGTTGGTGGCTTGCATGTCGGCTGATTATAAATTCAAGCCCGAAGAAACCCGAGCTGTAGCCGATGGATTGTATGTTCTTTTTGGCTTTGATCGCCACAAAAGCAACAGGCTGATTGCCAGAGCCGTTGCTGCGCGCCAAATCGAACCCTCAATATTCGCCAGCGCGATGATTATCGCCCGTATGGGAAGTGAAACCTTCAAACAGCAGTTCCGCGAGATCGTGGCACAAGTTGCCAGTGCTGATGGCGAATTGCATGATTATGAAAAAGATTTGCTGGAACGATTATCTCTGATTTTGAACCGAAGCGCCGATGCAAAACTGCGCGCTGCTGCCTGAGCCCTAAAGTGCTGCAATTATTTCTTTAAGCTGCGGTTCGGCCACAAGTGCTGCTGCTTCAGCAGCAGAAAACCAGCGCCGCTCGCGTTGATTTTGTTCAGGCCATCTGCGCGCCAACCCCGAAACATTGAGGGGATACACAGCGACGCGGCACAGCTGGCAAGCACCATCCTGCAACCGCTTATTATAAACGAACGCACCAATGCTCATGGTGCCGATGCGGCCTTCGGCACCTGCTTCCTCATAAGCTTCAATCTTGGCGGCGTTGTAATCGGTGTGGCCTTCCATGGGCCAGCCTTTGGGGATCACCCAGCGTTTGGTTTCGCGCGAGGTCACAAGCAACACCCCAACTTTTCCGCGCCGATTGCGGAATGGAAGTGCTGCAATTTGATGATCAAATGATTCGCCGTCCATAGCTTTTAGATTATTGATCTCATCTACGTCACAATCAAACAATTATTTTGTGATCTTTTGGTAGCGCAAATAATTTTGCCCTCGGCCTTCGCCAACAGCCTTGGCTTCATAGCGTGTGCGCGTCCAATTCTCGAAAGGTTCTTGGTCATTGCCGTGCTCATCAAAGAGTTTTGAGGCTGAAATATGTTCTCGTGTCCATAAAACATAATCATCAATGTCACTGGCAAACCAGAACTGGCCCTCGGGTTTGAGAACGCGGTGGATATGTGCGAGATTTTCCGGATTCACAAAGCGGCGTTTATTCTGACGGGCCTTGGGCCAAGGGTCAGGATAGAGCAGATAGACGCGCTCAAAACATTCTGGTGGCAAGGCTTCGAGCAACACACGTGCATCACCATAATGGATGCGCACATTGGTGAGTGCACGTGCTTCAATTTCTGAAAGCAATTTGGCCACACCATTGAGATAAGGTTCAGCACCAATAATTGTAACGTCTGGATTGAGCGCCGCTTGATGCGCCAGATGTTCGCCGCCACCAAAACCAATTTCAAGCCAGCGTCGATCGTTGGTATTGGCAAGTGGTGCTTCAATATCAACACTGAACTGCGGCAACAGATGTTCCATCAGGTCAACATGATGACGGCGCAAAGGCTTCCCCTTGCGCCGCCCATAAAATTGAAACTTCGGAAGTGAAGAGATCACTTCACCGCTTTTTTCAACGCAGCAACCAGATCGGTCTTCTCCCAGGAGAAGCCACCATCTTTTTCAGGCTTGCGACCAAAATGGCCGTAAGCCGAGGTGCGTGCATAGATCGGACGATTGAGTTGCAGATGATTGCGGATGCCGTTTGGACGCAAATCCATAACTTTGCGCAAGGCCTTCTCAATCTTGGCTTCAGCAACTTTACCTGTGCCGTGTGTATCAACATAAACCGACAATGGTTCCGAAACACCAATCGCATATGAAAGCTGAATGGTGCATTTCTTTGCCATCTTTGCCGCGACCACATTCTTGGCGAGATAACGCGCTGCATATGCAGCTGAACGATCAACCTTGGTTGGATCTTTACCAGAAAACGCCCCACCACCATGGGGCGCTGCACCACCATATGTATCCACAATGATCTTCCGACCGGTCAACCCAGCATCGCCATCAGGACCACCGATAAAGAACTTGCCAGTTGGGTTAATGTGCCAAACGGTGTCTTTATTGATCCAGCCCTTTGGTAGGGCCTTCTTTACATGCGGCTCAATAATTTTGCGCATGTCGGCTGATGTCAGGCTTTCATCGAGATGCTGATGTGACACAACGATTTGCGTTGCAGCAACGGGCTTGCCATTTTTATATTGAACGGAAATCTGGCTCTTGGAATCTGGCCCCAAACGCTTGTCACCGGCATGGCGGGCTTCAGCCAAGTTTTGCAAAATGCGCTGCGCATAATAAAGCGGTGCTGGCATAAGATCTGGCGTTTCATCGCAAGCATAGCCAAACATAATGCCCTGGTCACCGGCACCCACATCTTTGTTTGCTGTATCATCCACACCAACTGCGATATCGGCCGATTGATTGTGCAACAACACTTCAATCTTGGCTGTTTCCCAATGAAAACCTGATTGCTCATAGCCAATGGCCTTGATGGCTTTGCGCGCCACATCAACGATCATCTCAGTTGTCACAGATTGTGGCCCGCGCACTTCGCCGCCGATGACGACGCGGTTGGTGGTCGCAAAAGTTTCGCAACCCAGGCGCACCCGCGCTGGATCCATTTTCTCAGCAAGCGCTTCGCGGAAAAACAAATCCACAACTTCATCGGAAATCCGGTCGCAAACTTTATCAGGATGCCCTTCGGAAACCGATTCACTGGTAAAAACAAAAGAACGACGTGCCATGACTGCTCCCGCAAACTGCTTCGAAAATCTATATAAAGAAAGCTTTATACCGCTGGGAGCGTGTAATGACAGCGCTTTGAGCGTTGGTCAAGCCAAAACCAATGCAGGACATTGCCCTCGCGCTTACTACAGTCATTCTGAGTTTCAAACGA
>CAXTKN010000194.1:0-4658 GCA_964244805.1 uncultured Aestuariivirga sp. | reverse complement strand
AAACGACAACGGGCAAAGGCAGCTTCGCTGCAGCAATTTCAGAATTTACTTTTCCATCGCCAACTTGAGTTAAAGGCAGTGCGACAGCCTTTGGTGTCACGTTTTGCAGTTCCACGTTCATGGCTTTGATAGGCGCAACTAACTGGCCAGTGCGGTCTTCAATCGCCGCCACTTCCATTTCAAACTGATTGACGTCAGATTGAGGAACGACGAGCCGCAAGTCGCCAAGCTCAGATGGTTTGAGTGTCCAACTTCCTTGGGCGGATTTCACACCTGCTGTTAAATAAGCTTTGTCAGGAAGCCCTGAAATCTTCAGTGAAATAGGTTCTGTTGAATCTGCGTTTTGCGCGTTGAGCAGCAAAGGGATCATTCCGCCCAATGTGCCTCTGACATCGTTCACATCAAGTGTTGCAGTGGTAATAACTTTTTTTGTGATTACACTTTCATGATTGGCCACGACAACGGGCTTTTCTGCACCAGTTGGCTTGGATGACGCAAACGTTGCAATGTTTTTCTGTACCAATCCCAAGGCAGTTTGATATTGCTGTTTTACGAAATCACCGTTTGAGAACGCATAACCAGCAACTGCGCCAATACCTATTGCCACAGTGCCGAGCGTCATCATACGCACCCATGGAAAGGCGGAAACTTTGCTCTTTGCCGCTTGGTCTGCATGATCCTGTTGTTCCAACTGGTAAAGCCGTTTGCGGCCATTTATTTCATGAAGCGGCATTGTCGGTCGGCGCGTCTGCGGGCCCTTCAGATTAGTTGGTGGCGCCACAAAATTTGGTTGATCATGGATTGCTTGAGCATCGCGCAAGCGTTGTTCCAATCTAAGCTTATAGGCTTCATAGGCCTGTGCATTGGGGGTCTCGACATAAGGCTGAACATTGATATGGTTTTGAAAGTCGGTTGAAGTTTCCTGTGGCTCTTGCACAAACCAACTTGGTGTTTTGAAGTCCGAGTGGTTTAAGTCATGGGAACCTAACTGAAGATCAGAAGATTGATCATTTTGCTTTGCGCGAATTTGCGTCATGGCTTGCTCCCTGTAGGTGTAATAGTGGCGTCGTTTAAACTATTGGCTTGTGATTGATTTAAAACTCTTTGCGAATCCGCATGGCGTTTCCAGCCCGGAACCGCAGCAGCCAGATTTCCTCCACTATCGCCGATCGATAGCTTGAACATCATCGTGGTAAAATTCTGGAGAGATTTTACATGGACCAAATCATTTGGTCGGTCATAGACCGCGAGCGTCAGAGACGTTGCTAATGTTTCAACACTTTGCTTGCCCACCACAAGTCCAGGCAATTCGCGCGAGGTTAAAATAGCGGGTTGATAAATTTTTGCCAGCTGTGGCGGAACTTGTATTTTTAGAACATGAAAGCGTCCGTCGCTCAAAGCGGCTGTTGAAATATCGGTTCCCAAAATTAACGCTGCATCAGCATCGCCATTATTCAACGCATCAATTGCACCTTCATCTTGTTTTGCAACACGGGTGAATTGAATATTGAGGCCGTTGAATATCAGTTCGCCTGTTGCAAAAGCCGCACTTTGCGCTGGTCCGGTTGCGATGCGCTTGCCTTGCAAGCCCTCGATAGTTGCAATGTCACGGCGTGCGATCAATACCACATCCACTGCGGCAAGCCTCGCAATATAACTAAACTTGTCTTGATTGCCGTATAGAATATCTTGTTGAGAAGCATAGATGAGCGCATCTGAAGTTAGGATTGCTGCGTCTACAACAGGTAGAGTCTCTAAATCATTGAGTGCGCGAAGTCCGCCCGCGCCCAAGATTGGTACAATCCGAATTCCATTTTCATGGTCAAGCCGGGTTGCAATCTTCGAGGCCGCTGAAAGCCACTGTGGTTCCGCCGCAAGTAGCCCGATCACCGTTTCCTGAGAATTCGTTTCTGCACCTGCAAAACTTGAGTTGGTTAAAAATGCACACAACCCTATAGCTGATAAGATTGCTCTCATGCCGAACTCCTCTACCCACAAACTGCGCCATCCCGCCCTGCGAAAACTGAAACTGTTTTGCAACACGCAAGCTTTTTCAGCTGCGAATGTGGCGATCAGGGGGCAAGTTAAAGGTTATCTCTGGGCAATTGGCAGATCTGGGCAAAGCGCCAAGCCTTGTTATTGAATTTGGCTTTGCGTTGCTCAAAATAAACACCAGTTGATGGAAGTTGATTTGAATCTTTTCTTCTTCCCACATTATCGGTAATCCAGTTTCATGAGCAACGTAATTGACGAAGCCAAAGCAAAGATCAAAGGCCAAAAAATTAAGCTGGTGATGCCAGAGGGCGACGACCCGCGCATAAAAGCAGCTGCTAAAATTTTGATCCAACAGGAATTGGCCGTGCCGATATTGGAAATGCCAGAACCTTCGCATGAAGCCATTGCGACGGTGATGGTACGGCGCGAGAAAATCAATGAGGCAATCGCCACGCGCCTTCTGAAGAAACCACTCTATGCAGCAGGTGCAATGTTGGCCACAGGTGCTGCCCACGCGATGTTGGCCGGCGTGGCTAATCCCACGGCGCGGATAGTTGAAGCAGCAATGATCACAATTGGGCTTGCCCCAAATATCAAAACGGCCTCAAGCTTCTTTCTGATGCAATGGCCGGATAAGTGTTTGCTGTTTGCAGATTGCGCTGTGAATATTCAACCAAGCGCTGACGAGCTGGCCGACATCGCGTTAGCCTCGGCTGCCACTGCTGCAAAAATCTTAAATGAAGAGCCGCGTATTGCATTGCTCTCATTCTCCACCAAGGGTAGTGGAAGCCATTCAGATGCAGATAAAGTGGTGAAGGCCTTGGCGATTACCCGCGAACGCGCACCACACTTGAAAATTGACGGTGAACTGCAGGCCGATGCGGCGCTGTCCGCAGCCGTCGCCGCTCGTAAATTAAAAAGTCCGAGCGACGTAGCAGGTTGCGCCAATGTGTTGGTGTTTCCTGATCTCGATGCAGGTAACATCGCTTATAAGCTGGTGCAATATTTAGGTGGCGCGCAAGCCATCGGCCCCATCTTGCAAGGCTTCGCCAAGCCGGTGTCTGATCTATCGCGAGGTGCCACCGTGGAAGACATTGTTGATACCGCAGTGCTTCTTCTTTCAATGGTGGTTGTAAAATCTAGGTAATGTTATAATATAACAGTATGCCTCAAGCTCACCACGACCATGCCCACTGCACCGCCGATCTGATTTCCCGCGCCGAGCAAACCTGCGCCAAACGTGGTACAAGGCTGACCGAGCAAAGGAAAGACGTGCTCGCCAGCGTGGCCGAAAGCCATAGCGCCGTTGGGGCGTATGAAATAATCGAACGCATGGCCACTGGCGGCGTAAGGCCTGCACCGATCACCATTTACCGCGCACTCGATTTTTTGCTTGAGCACGATTTGGTACACAAGATTGAAAGCCGCAATGCTTATGTGGCTTGCTCAGGTAGCCACGCCAACTACCAACCGACACTGTTAATTTGTGATAAATGTGGCATTGTTGACGAAGTCATAGAGCCAGCGACCAACAGCAGTTTGCAAAGCACAGCAGCCACAAAGCACTTTGCGATTAACAAGACTGTCATTGAGCTGTCTGGCACCTGCAACCAATGTGCGGTGAGCAGTTGAGATGCTGAAAATCAATCCGGCCCTCATCTCCGCTCATGCCCTCGGCCTTAAAATTGGCACACGAAATATTTTGGACAATGTGAATATTTCTGTTCACGACCGTGAAATTGTTACCGTGATCGGGCCTAATGGTGCAGGTAAATCAACCTTGATTAAAGTGATGCTCGGTCTTGCCCCTCAAACATCAGGGCATATTCATAAGCGCGACGATTTGCGTGTGGGTTACGTGCCGCAACGCTTCCCAGTTTCACCCAATGTGCCTCTTTCTGTGCGCCGTTTGCTCACACTCACCCACAAAGCAAATGAGCTGGAATTGCAGCACACTTTGGCGGAGACGGGCATCGCCCATTTGATCAATGCCCGCGTGGCTGATCTTTCCGGCGGTGAATTGCAACGCGCACTTCTGGCGCGTGCATTGCTGCGCATGCCCCATTTGCTGGTGCTGGATGAACCCGTGCAAGCCGTGGATTTTGATGGTGAGTTGAAGCTCTATGAGTTGATCTCAAATATCCGAAAAGCGCGTGGTTGTGGCATTCTCATGGTCAGCCATGATCTGCATATGGTGATGGCCGAGAGCGACCGCGTGATTTGTTTAAATGGACACATCTGCTGCGAAGGTGCGCCCATCGCCGTTCAGAAGAGCCCTGAATTTTCAAAAATGTTTGGCCCCAAAGCAGCGGCCATGATTGCCGGATATTCGCATCATCATGATCATGATCATGAGAGCCATGCGCATACGCATTTCAGCGATTTTAAGCCAAGTAATGGGCACAAACATTGATGACCGAAATTCCCTCTCAAACTCCGTCATCCCTGCGAAGGCAGGGATCCAGCTTAAGTGCTAAGCCCTTTACCCGTCACCCCGGCGAAGGCCGGGGTTGGGCTTATCAACTTAATCAAAGCCCAATCCCGGCCTTCGCCGGGATGACGAGTTGGTTTGATGGTGAGTCAAGGATGACTGCCCGATTCTCTAGGGCATTTGATTCAGAGGTTCGACATTAGAAAATGAATCTCTCCATCCTCTCCGAACC
>CAXTKN010000193.1:0-4701 GCA_964244805.1 uncultured Aestuariivirga sp. | reverse complement strand
AAGTCGCCAGCCGATAACGGATCGCCACCTTCGACAACGGCGTTAATGCCGCCGCACCGCCCGTGGCCCATGACAATAATATTTTTGACCCCGAGCGACAAAACAGCAAACTCTATGGCCGCACTGGTGGAATGGTGCTTACCATCTGGCGCATAGGCCGGAACCAGATTGGCCACATTGCGCGCCACAAAAATTTCACCAGGTCCAGCATCAAAAATAGTTTCAGGTGCCGCGCGCGAGTCGCAGCAGGCAATGATCATCATCTTCGGCTTCTGAGTTCCTGCCCCTAGTTTTTCATATCGGTCAGCCTCAGCGGCATAACGACCAGAACGAAACCGCGCATAACCATCAAGCAAATGACTGGGAAGTGGCATTGGAACTCCTTTAATGTTTCAACAAATCTATAACACGGGCAGGCGGAAGCGGGCCAGCGCCGAGTTGCTCTGACCAATGCCTATACGTCTGCACTTGGCCGCCTTCCCGTAATGCAAGCATCGCATCCAGATCAAGCGTGGCAATCGTCCAACCGGGCACATTCGCCTCACCCAATGCGATCACACCACCAGCGGGAAAGCCCTTATCTGAGGGCGCGAAGATTCCTGCCGCGCCGTAATGCGTGTTGGTGAATTCACAAAACGGAGCTTGACCAATGAGTGGCGCTTGCACTGTATAAATTTGGTTTTCCAAGGCTCGCGCCATCGCCCCTGTGCGCACCCGCCAATAACCCCATTCGGTTTCAGTGTCTGATGGAGCCAAAATAATTTCCGCCCCCGCCTCTGCGAGTGCCCGAGACAAAAGTGGAAATTCAATATCGTAACAAATCAAAAGTCCAAATTTCACTTTGCCAATGTCGAAAACTTTAAGCTCGCGCCCACCCGTCATGTCCCAAACTTCACGCTCTCCTGGAGTGGGCATGATTTTGGTAAAGCTTTCCACTGCGCCATTGGGGCCAAACACTTGTGCGGTGTTACAGATGAGGCCCGACTTCACATTAGGAGCACTGCCCGAGATAATTGTGACACCGTGTTTTTTGGCCAAGCCGCGGTGTAGCGCGGTGATCTCATCATAAAATTCTGAAACCGCAACCTTGCTGATTTTTAAATCGTGGCCTTTATTGCCAATCGCACAAAGCTCCATTGCGCCATATTCGGGGAACACCAAAATCTCGGCACCCCGCCTCGCTGCATCCTCCACCCAACGCGTGATCTTGGCGCGGTAGGCGGCTATATTTTCGAGCGGGTCGAGATTATATTGAGCTGCGGCGACGGTGATTGTGCGGGTCATGAACCAAACAATAGCCAGCCTGTTGTGAGAAGTAAAATTCCGCGTTATGGGAGGCAATGAGCAACATTCAATCCCTATTCCCCACCCTCCTCTACCGCGCTGAACTGCCGGCACCTGACCGCTTGAATATGCAGCTTCACGATGCCGCTTTGGAGTTGGCCGCTGGTGATATTGCGGGACAGCGCTGGTGCGAGAAACATGGCTATCCGGGCTATACATCATTCGCCACGCAAGATGATTTGGCAGAACAAATTCCGGCTATCGCGCGACTGGTAAAAATTCTCGACAAGCATGCCGCCGATTTCGCCAAGGAATTGCATTGGAATATTCGCGGCGGCAAACCGATTTGCGATTCACTCTGGGTCAACGTCATGCCAGAAGGTGGCAGCCACACATCGCACATCCACACCAACTCAGTGATCAGTGGAACTTATTACGTGGCCGTTCCGCAAGGCGCTGGCCCAATCGTGTTTGAAGATCCGCGCCATGCCATGATGATGGCAGCACCTTCGCGGTTAGATAAAGCCCCGCGCGCCATGAAACATCATGTGAGCGAAACCCCGCATGAAGGAACTGTGATGCTTTGGGAAAGTTATTTGCGCCATGAAGTTCCGCTCAATCGGTCAGAAGGTTTGCGGATCAGCATTAGTTTTAATTACGTGATTGGGCCGAAGTAGTAAGGTTCTTTTCACAAGACCAAGTTCAAATTAGCCCGTCATCCCCGCGCAGGCGGGGACCCAACTTCCAACAAAGCGCGATGCAGTCAAGTTGGTTTCCCGCCTGCGCGGGAATGACGATTGGTTGTATTTTTCAAATACTATTTCCTTTGCATCTCTACGTCTTAGTTTTCTGTGCTGCCTCTTCGTCTTCCAAATGAAAGCCGCGCAAAATGTGATGCAGTGCTGGCGCCAAGGCAAAGCCCGCAACTGCGAAAAATAATAGCCCGCTGAGCAATGCATAAATGCCTTCAAACATTTCACCAGATTTAGTGGGCATCGGATCAAGCGGCCCCATTCCCGATAAAATCATCGCAGCATTAGCAAATGATTTTGTGAAATCCTGCGCACCAAAATAAGAATAGCCCACCATGCCCACGGCCAAGGCCACAGCAATAATTCCAAGCGCCCAAACCGCATTGCGCCATAATCTGACCACCAGAACTTTACGGCGATTCATGATTTAAAAATGCTCTCGCCTTGCTGATCGATAATCAACTGGCCTTTTGAAATTGCGATATCGGCAGCTTCATTTTTATCGGTAAATTTATCAGCGCGCACAAAACGATAAGTCTTTCCATCTTTCAAAATCTCGCCCGCCAATTGAAATTGCCCACCATCCTTGTAAGGCCGCGCTTCGATAGTGAAGCCCTTATACTCAACAGATTTGGTTGGCGTGCTATCCGTGGCCGCAGAACCAAACCACTTATCCCAAAATGCCATTTCGTTTCCCTCAATCTAATCCAGCATAGCTGCCATTACGTAATGTGATTTGCAATGTTACAAATCCGTCTTAGCCTGATGCTAGGACGGTTATAGTATGTCAAACAGGAGCGTGCCAATGTTTCCAACTTCATTTAATTCAAATTCTACAATCCGCCTTGATCGCCGTAAATTCATGGCGGCCGCAGCAGGCCTTATCGCCGCTGGAGTATTGCCCAAAAATGTGATGGCCCTTGCCGGGCCCTATATGTTCAAGCAGGGTGCCTATGATGTGACGGTCGTCAGCGACGGCACTTTGCTGCTTCCAACTTCAATCATTGATTCCGGCGGCAAGCCCGAAGAAGTGGTAAAATTATTAGGTGCCATGGTGCAGGGCGACAAAGCCCAATTCGAAGCCAGCCCGCTCTTGCTGAAATCAGGCAGTGAGATGATCCTGCTGGACACAGGCGCAGGTGGCGGCTTCCAACCCACGGCTGGTAAAATTCTCGAAAGCTTGAAGGCCGCAGGCGTTGATCCATCGGCCATCACCAAAGTGATATTCACCCATGGCCACCCCGATCATTGCTGGGGCACGATTGATAAAGACGGCAAGCTCGTTTTCCCAAAGGCCACATTCCACATGGGCGAAACCGAATGGAATTTCTGGACAGCCGCTGATCTAGCCAGCAAAATGCCAAAAGAAATGCAAGGCATGGTGACTGGCACGCAAAGCCAACTTGGCGCGTTGAAAGACCAAATCAAACTGTTCAAAACCGGTGCTGAAATTCTCCCCGGCATCATGGCGCTCGATACTGCAGGCCACACGCCGGGCCATGTTTCATTTGAGTTAGCAGGCGGCGACGGCATGATCGTGACGGGCGATGCCATCACTAATCCGATGGTGTTCTTTGCCCACCCCGATTGGAAATTCAACTTCGATGCCGATCACACCACAGCCATCGCCAACCGCAAGAAGCTGCTGGACATGGCATCAGCGGGCAAGAAAAAGCTCTTAGGCTATCACTGGCCCTACCCCGGCATCGGCATGGCTGAAAAGAAGGATGGGGCATATGTGTATGTGCCTCAGGCTTAATCTTTTGAGCAAGTAACAGAATTGCCCGGCTGTAATGGCCGGGCTTTTTATTGACTTTTGTAAGATAGTAAGACATCTTACTTTCATGAACATCGCATATTCTAAAATCACCACCAAAAGCCAAACCGTCATCCCTAAAGACGTGCGGGAGAAGCTTGGCCTGAAGCCTGGTGACCGCTTACGTTATGCCATTACGGCCAGCGGTATCAAAATCGAAAAAGCCGAGCGCCAAATCGAGGATGACCCCTTCGCCGTCTTCACCGAGTGGTCGAGTGAGGCCGACGAAAAAGCTTATGGCAAGCTCTGATACGACCATCAAGCAATGGGACGTAGTCGTGGTTCCCTACCCCTACTCCGATAAACGAGCTGAAAAACGCCGCCCCGCTTTGGTAATGTCGTCTGATAAATTCAACAAAGAAACCGACTTGCTCTGGGTGGCAATGATCACCAGCACTCCAAACATTGGCTGGCATGGCGATGTTGAAATTCCGGTTGCTGGCAAGTCAGGGCTGACTTCACCCTCAATAATCCGAAACGCAAAATTGGCCACTATTGAACGAGATCATGTTGTCAGGGTTATTGGGCGGATCGATTCAAGAGTGGCAAAAAAAGTGAAGCGGTTCATGGTGGAAACAGTTTCGTGAAGAACAAAATTGAATATACCAAAGGCGAAATCAGCAAAGTCAAAATCATCAAAGACTTCCTGCCACCACCTTCGGAACTGGCGCTGCGCGATGACAAAGTGAAAGTCACACTCAGCCCTTCCTGCCGCAGCATCGATTTCTTCAAAAGCGAAGCCAAGAAAGAGCGCGCGCCCTATCAGAAACTGATCAGGGCGCTTGTGGATGACTATGCGGAGCGGGTGGGGAAGTGAATTTTCAACTAACGTCTTCACCTGTTTCTTTA
>CAXTKN010000192.1:0-4729 GCA_964244805.1 uncultured Aestuariivirga sp. | reverse complement strand
GATAAGCCCGCTGCAAAACTGGCGCGCAGCATTATCCTGCCCGTGCCAAGCGAACTCACCAAGGGCGTGGTATTATTCCGCACCATCTTCGGCAATCTCGCCATCGGCCCCACTGCAGAAGAAACCGACGAACGGGAAAACCCTTCAACCGATTCTGCAACGCTCGAAAAACTAAAATCCCGCGCCATTGAAATTGTACCCGCACTCAAAGATATTGATGTGACGGCCATCTACGCGGGCTTGCGACCCGCCACGCAGCACAAAGACTATGTGATCGAAGCTCATAAACAAAAAAACTGGATTACCGTTGCTGGCATCCGTTCCACTGGCCTCACAGGTTCTCTCGGCATCGCGCAGCATGTGGTAAAACATTATGCCAAACATTTTGGCAAGCTTCCCAAAAAACCACCTGAACTCATCTGGACTCCCGTTCCCAATCTCGCTGAACAATCCATCCGCCCCTATATGAAAGGCGGTGAAATCATCTGTCATTGCGAATGGGTAACCCGTGGTGAAATTGAAGCGGCGTGCCAAGGCCCACTTGCCGCAGGTGATCTCGGTGGATTGAAACGGCGCACCCGCGCCATGATGGGCCGCTGCCAAGGTTTTTATTGCGGCGCTGAAATCACCACCATGTTTGATAAGGCCAAACATGGAACACCATGAGATTGTGATCATCGGTGGCGGGCCTGCTGGCTTGGCCCTTGCGATGCAGCTTAATTCGCTCGGAGTGAAAGACGTTGTTGTGTTGGAACGCGAACAACAAGCAGGCGGCATCCCACGCCATTGCGGCCATTTAGGTTTTGGCATCGACAATAAAAACCGGTTCCTCACAGGCCCGAAATTCGCAATAAAACTACGCGAGTTAGCCAGAGGCCTCGACATAAGAACTGGAACGACAGTTCTCGAATTCACTTTGCGTGGCACAATGCGCCTTCACTCAAGTTCTGGCATTTCCGAAATGTCAGCAACGCGTATTGTTTTGGCAACAGGCACAAGAGAATCGTCGCGCGCTGCCAGATTAATCGGTGGCAACAGATTGTCCGGTGTCATGAACACCGGAACGTTTCAACAGCTGGTCTATCTCAAACACCAAAAGCCATTTTCTAATCCCGTCATCATCGGCAGTGAATGGGTATCCTTCTCCAATCTTCTGACTTGTCGCCATGCGAAAATAAAGCCTGTTTGCATGATCACAGAGAGTCCAAAACTAGATGCGCCATCCTACTTTGGCCTCGGCGCAAAACTCGTATTCGGCGTTCCCGTAAAACGAAACACCAAATTGCTTTCAATCAACGGCCATGAGAAAATTGAATCAGTTGAAGTGGAAACTAATGGCTACAGAGAAACAATTGCCTGCGATGGTGTGATCATCTCTGGAAAATTCATACCAGAACTTTCTTTGCTCTCCTCTTCTTCCGTCATCCCCGCCCCCACCCCCGTCATCCCCGCGCAGGCGGGGACCCAACTTTTGCAAAATTCTAATGTGGCCGAGTTGGATTCCCGCCTACGCGGGAATGACGGTTTGAGTAGAAAGGCTAATATTACCATAATCGGCAATGCTAATGGTAAGTTGAATACGGCAGGCCGTTGCATGATCGAAGCGCGCGCAGCGGCTGCCGTGATCGCAGGTGACTTAAAATGAAATCCCTCAGCATTGACCAGGGCACAACGGGCACCAAAGCCTTCACGCTTGATGCCGATGGCACCTTCACAAAAATCGCGAGCTTCGAACACAAACAAATCTATCCGCAATCTGGCTGGGTCGAACATGACGCTGAAGAACTTTTGTCCCATATCGCCGCATGCATAAAGAAAGCCGGAAAAGTCGATTGCATCGGTATCGCCAATCAGGGCGAAACCATCGTGGCTTGGGATAAGGAAACCGGAAAACCAGTGTATAACGCCATCGTCTGGCAAGATGATCGCACCAAGAAGATCACCGAAGAACTTAAAGCCTCAGGCGCCGAAGCGCTCACCCAACATAAAGCGGGCTTGCCGCTTGATCCCTATTTTAGTGCCTCAAAATTCCGTTGGATATTGGACCATGTTCCGGAATCGCGCATTCTCCTTTCGGCCGGAAGATTACGGCTGGGCACCAGCGATGCTTATTTCTTGGATCGCCTCACCGGAACATTCGCAACTGATGTCACCACGGCCTCGCGCACTTCGTTGATGGCGCTTGATACCCTGCAATGGGATGATGAACTCTGCGCCTTGTTTGGCGTGCCACGAGAATGCCTGCCCGAAATCCGCAGCACCACCGGCCAATTCGGCATGATTGGCAAAACACCTGTCACCGCCAGTCTTGTGGATCAACAAGCCGCACTGTTTGGCCATGGCTGCATGAATGTGGGTGATGCGAAGATCACTTTTGGCACTGGCGCATTTGCATTGGCCTTGGCCGGACATGCAAGGCCGTTGAAAAATGATTCAGGTCTATTGCCCACCATCGCTTGGCAGATCGGCCAACAGCCGCCACTCTTTGCCGTTGATGGCGGTGTTTACAATGCAGCTTCCGCCGTGAACTGGGCCAAGAGCTTAGGCCTGTTCAATGACTATGAAGAAATCAACAGCTTTAAATCTGGAAGCGCTTTATCCCGCGGCTTGGTTTTCGTACCAGCCCTTTCGGGTCTCGCTTGCCCACATTGGGATAGGGCGGCATCAGGCCTCTGGCTCGGAATGGGGTTAGACACAACCAAACAAGACATGATGCAAGCTGTTCTTGAAGGCATAGCATTGCGCGCCCAAGAAGTTGTGAGAGCGATGGATCGGCATAGCGAAAAAGGCAGTTTCATTTCAATTGACGGTGGGCTCAGCGAAAATCCCTATTTCGGCCAGTTCCTGGCCAACGCACTCAATCGTAAAGTTGTTGTCGCTGGCAGCGCTGATCTCACAGCTTTGGGAACCGCGCGTATGGCGATGATTGGCGTAGGCGCAAAGTCACTGCCAGCTCTGCCAAAACCAAAACATAGCTTTGAACCAGTAGAATCCATTTCCGCAAAACTGTTATCGCGCTTTGATATCGCCGTGATCAGATCAAGAGGCTGGAAGAATTTTTAGTTGAATTAAAGCACCCCCATCCCCACATGTCTCGCATTCGGAGGGTCGCATCATGATTTTCATCTTAAACGTTGTTTGGTTTGTACTGGGCGGTTTCATCGCTGGTCTGGCTTGGATATTGGCTGGCATCATCATGGCCATCACCATCATTGGCCTACCCTTCGTGCCAACCTGTTTTCGTCTTGCGCGCTACACGTTCTGGCCTTTCGGCTATGACATTGTTTCGCGCGATCAGTTGACCGGTCAATCTGATATTGGCACAGGAACCATCGGCACGATTGGCAATATTGTTTGGTTCGTCTTTGCGGGATGGTGGTTGGCATTGATGCATATCTCTGCTGCCATAGCGCTCACAGTGACCATCATTGGGATTCCGTTCGCTTGGGCTCACGTGAAGCTGGCTATTGCTTCGCTCTTTCCGATTGGCAAAAGGATCGTTGCTGTTGATCAACTGCACTTATTGCCTATGCGGCAGGGTCAAACGCGCTCGGTTTAAACTGGTAGGCCGTCGAACAAAATTCACACGCCACTTCAATCGTGCCGTCCTTCACCATGTCGGCACGATCAACAGTTGAGAAGTTTGTCAGCATCGCTTCAACCGCTTCGCGTGAACAGCTGCAATAACGATTGATCGGAATAGCCGGATAAACCGTAACACCGTCCTCGTGATAGAGCCGGTACAGAATTTCTTCAGCCGTTAAAGTAGGATCGAGAAGTTCATGATCCTCAACCGTATCGAGCAACAGCCGTGCTTTCACCCAATTATCATCTTCCGGCGTTTCAATTTCAGAACCTTCGGGCGCATCGCCTGAGGGAAAATTCATTGGTGGCAAGCCACCTTCAACCGGAATGTGCTGAACTAAAATAGCGCCCACGCGCCAATGTGGTTTCTTTTCGCCGCGCTCAAACAGAGGTCCAGCCGCCATGCGCAGACGTGTTGGAATTTGTTCGGATTGTTGAAAGTAAGTATGTGCTGCATCAACCAGTGTGGATGAACCAAGTGGAACAATGCCTTGATAGCGCTCCATATCAGCACCCTGGTCAACCGTCATGCCGAGATAGCCTTCACCCAGCAATTGCTTTTGATCTGGCTTTTTCAATGCGTCTAATTTTTCTTTCGAAAATTTTGCACAGCCGCGCACGCCGCCAGGCGCTGCATAATCAGCAACGATCATGCTCACAGGCCCAGAAGTTTTTGTCTGCACAATAAATTTGCCATCAAACTTCAGCGCCGTTCCTAGCATCGCTGTGAGTGCAATGCTCTCGGCTAATAATGCGGAAACGGGTTCGGGATAGTCATGGCGTGAAACAATATCATCAATCACCGCACCAAGACGTACAATACGACCGCGCACGCCCAGTGGCTTAATTGCAAATGGAATAACCTGGTCCATCACAGTTTTCCAAAGCACGAAAGCAAAATGGCCTTCTGCGCATGAATGCGGTTTTCGGCTTCATCAAACACAACAGAATGTGGCCCGTCCATAATGGCATCAGTCACTTCCTCGTTCCGATGCGCAGGCAAGCAATGCATGAATAAAGCGTCTTTCTTCGCATGCTTCATCAACGCTTCATTCACTTGATAAGCACGCAAAAGATTATGTCGGTTTTCAATATCCTCATCATGCATCGAAACCCAAGCATCAGTGATCACGCAGTCAGTGCC
>CAXTKN010000191.1:0-4739 GCA_964244805.1 uncultured Aestuariivirga sp. | reverse complement strand
ATAATGACTGTCATAAATTCAGGTAACAAAATATAATGACAATGGATACAAGCCCAAATCTTTCCAGCCTCGACCCAGCGGAAGTGGAAAAATTCTCGAAAATGGCCGCCGAATGGTGGAATCCACGAGGCAAATTCGGGGTTTTGCATGTCTTTAACCCGGTGCGGCTGACTTATATTAAGGAACAAGTTTGCGCGCGGATGGGGCTTGACCCGCTGGTGGAGCGGCCCTTTGAGGGTTTAAGGTTTTTGGATATTGGCTGCGGCGGCGGACTTTTATGTGAACCGATGGCAAGGCTGGGGGCTTCAGTGGTGGGGGTTGATCCATCAGAAAAGAACATCAAAACCGCTTCGGTTCATGCCTCCGAGCAAGGGCTGGCAATCGATTACCGTGTGGGCGTGGCCGAGGATTTAAACGAAGCCGGAGAAAAGTTTGATGTGATCCTGAATATGGAAGTGATCGAACATGTGGCGACACCACAGAATTTCACCAAGAACTGTGTAGAGATGATGAAGCCCAATGGGTTAATGTTTGTGGCCACTTTAAATCGAACATTGAAATCCTTCGCTCTCGCCATTGTGGGTGCAGAATATGTGCTGCGCTGGCTGCCCAAGGGCACGCATCAATGGGAGAAGTTTATCAAGCCAGAGGAATTGCGCGGATGGCTGGCGAATAATGGTGCATCGGTGAAAGCCGAAACTGGCGTGGTCTATCACCCCATCGGCAGAGAATGGAAACGCGCCAAGGATATGGATGTGAATTACATGCTGGTGGCGCAGAAGTGAAATTTGAGATTTCCAATCTCAATCTTTTTCCCGAATTCAAATCTGTTGCCGCTGACCGAGTCTGGAATGCTTGGTGGCGACCGCATGGACACTTGTTTCAGGTGGTCATGGATTTTTTTGATGAGCTGCCTGAAACGCGTGGGCTTCCGTTTTGTTTGGTGGCCCATGATGACGACAAATATGTTGGCAGCGTTTTGGGTCTCGTCACTGATCTGGACGAACGCCCTGAACTCTCACCATGGGTTGGTGCGCTTTGGGTGGAGCCAGAATTTCGGCGGCAAGGCGTTGCGGCAGCTTTGGTGAGGGCGGCGCTTGCGGAAATCTTGAGCTTGGGGAACGAGGTAGCTTTTTTATGTGCTACGGCAGAGAAACGCGAGATGTATCAAAATCAAGGTTGGCGGCTGATTGAAAAAAAAGTTGGCGAGGGCGCGTTGGATTTGTTTGAGTTTAACAGGACAGTTTAATTCTGATCAAAGTAGATCCAATCGAGTCAAATCACGCGCACCATGAACTACCCGCAAAATGATCACGATGCCATCGCAGACCAAATGGAGCACCAAATAATTGCCTTCGACGAGCAATCGCAGCCCTTCATAAATCTCGGGCCTTGGAGTTCCGGTTTCAGGAAATTGAGCGAGGCTTAAAATGCGGTAATTCAGCCTTTGCATAAATTTTTCAGCATGATCGATATTGTGCTGTGCAATTGAGTTCCATAGCTCATCAAGATCAGCCCTCGCATTTGGCGTGATCTTGATTGGCAAATTTTTCATCAAGCGGATTTCTTGCGGGTTTCTTTCAAGCGCTCACGTCCGCGCTGGACAATATCTTCTATCGAATAATCCAACAGTGGGCCACTCGCCAAAGCGTCATCCACCATTTTGCGGTACTTCTTGATTACAACATCGCGTTCGACCTGTTTCTGTTGCCAATCCCGCAAAGCATCACGCACAATCTCGCTAGTTGAAGCATAGGCCCCTGTGGAAACCGCATCTTTCATGATGGCCGTCATTTCTTGGGGCAGTGAAACACTGATTTTTTCAACATTGCTCATGCGCAAATGGTAGCAAATTTTACCACCAAATTCAACCCTTCAATTCCCATCCTCCGGCAAAACCGGAATGGGGTGGATTTCGATGCCTTCTTCGATGAGGGAGGCGGCCTCTTCAGAAGACGTATTGCCATAGATCCCGCGTTCTTTAGTCTCTTTGTAATGAATTTTGCGGGCTTCTTCGGCGAAGTTGTTGCCAACATTTTCGGCGTTGGTCTCAACATGTTTGCGGTAGTCGCGCATCATTTGCATCATCGCGGCGGCGCGGAGGTCAACAGGGCCAGCTGTCATGCGCACTGCGTTTTCAGATTTTTTGTTAGACTTGGACGAAATGCCAGGAGCCATAATTTGTTTTTGGATTTTCGCCGTGCCGCAATGCGTGCAGGACACAAGCCCGCGCTTTGCCTGTTTATCGTAAGTATCACTGTCGCGAAACCAGCCATCAAATTCATGGCCTTTCTCGCAAACGAGATCATAGCGGATCATAGCGCGCTCACATGGCTCATCGTGAATTCGCGAGCATGCTGCAGATTTGGAATTTTGGCGCGGGCTTCGACCGATTGCTGCGGATCGATTTCGAACACTTTAAAATCAGGGTCTGTATTCGCTTCGCAAATGACTTCGCCCCAAGGATTGATGACCTTGGAGTGGCCAAAGGTTTCTCGCCCTGAATCATGCTTGCCGCCTTGGGCGGCAGCGATCACGAAGCTTCCGGTTTCAATGGCGCGGGCGCGGAGCAACACATGCCAATGGGCTTTGCCGGTCGGAACCGTGAAGGCTGCGGGCACCAGCAATACATTGGCACCAGCCATGGCAAGAGCGCGGTGCAAGACTGGGAAGCGCACATCATAGCAAATGGTGAGGCCCAATTTTGCAAAAGATGTTTCAACCACAACGGCTTCTTTGCCGCCTGTGTAAGACGCCGACTCGCGGTAAGTTTCGCCATTGGCCAGATCAACATCGAACAAATGGATCTTGTCATAACGCGCAATGATCTTGCCGTCCGGCCCATACAGGATCGTGCGGTTAACCAGTTTATCATCATCACCTTTAAGAGCCATTGAACCGATATGCAGATGGATGCCGAGCTTGGCAGCGAGCTCTGAAAAACCTTTGACCGAGATGTCTTCTGCTTCAGTCCGCGCGATGGCTTTCAAGCGATCACGATCTGGCTCAAACACATTTGTGACTTCCGGTGTGGAAATAAATTTCGCGCCTTGAGATGCGGCGCCTTTTATGAGGGCAGAAGCATCTTTTAAATTGCGTGGCACATCAGTTGACGAGCGCAACTGAACCATCCCAGCTTTAAAACTCATGACGCAGCCAACAACGGATCAAGGCCGCCTTTTGCATCGAGTGCGTGAAGATCATCACAACCACCGACATGCATTTTACCAATAAAAATCTGCGGCACTGAGCGCCTTCCACCGGAAAGTTGCGTCATACGTTGGCGTTCGCCTGCGTCATAGCTCACATCTATTTCCTGAAATTTCGCACCCTTTTTATTGAGAAGGCTTTTTGCCATCGAGCAATAAGGGCAGGCTGAAGTTGTGTATATTGTAATATCTGTCATCGCGTCGTCTTTCCGTCATATATCAATATGGAACCTGTGCGGCTCTAAAACAAGCGCAAAGCTTAAGCTATTCACCTGGGCTGCTCCAGCATTTTTGAGTGCTAGAGCGCAGGCCGCAACTGTGGCACCTGTAGTTCGAACATCATCAATCAGTAAAACGTTACGGCCTTTCAATTCGCTTAACTTTGAGTCTGGAACTTGAAATGCTTTTTTAACATTTTTTTGCCGGGCTTTCTGATCAAGCCCGACTTGCTGACGTGTGGCGACGTTCCGCACCAGCACATCTGGCGCATATTTTTTAGACGCCATTTGGGCCAAAGGTTTGGCCAGCAACGCCGCTTGATTAAAACGCCGTTTCCACAATCTTGTGGCATGTAAAGGCACAGGCACGATAAGATCGGCCTCGGCCATTAACTCTCGCCCCGCCCGCGCCATCATGCGCACCATCATTAATGCGGCCTCATGGTGGTCTTTGTATTTCAACGCGTGAATCAAGTTTTTGGAGTTTTGGTCAAACACAATGGCCGCCCGCGCTTTATCCCATGGCGGGGGATCAGCCAGTGCGACAGCACTCAAAGCACCCTCGCCTTGATCATAAGCAAAGGGAGTGCCCATTACATCACAGACTGGGGATTCCAAGAATTGCAGGTTCTGCCAGCATGAAATGCACAGACTTGAACCTTGGGTGACGGGCGTGCGGCATGAGAGGCATTTTGGCGGAACAATAATATCAATGAGCGCGCGCCCGCAGGTTTTTGCAAACTGCGTCACATTTACAAACTGGAATTTTGAGCCAGCTTCAGCTACCTCATCTTCCATGACTGAACCAAGCCCCCAGATTTTTGATCGTAAACTTTATCTTGCACGTCAATCCAAGGCGAAAGCAACCCATGACTTGCAAAATATGGTGGCGGCGGAACTGGGTGACCGACTTTCCATAATAATAAAGCAATTTCCCAAAACTTTAGTGATCGCCCAGAACCCGCAAGTGGCGGCGGAAACGCTGAAGCTTGTCGGAGGTGTCGAGAAACTCGACGTTCTGGCACCTGCAAATGGCGATATGGTTGAGTTGCCGGGCTCGGATTATGATGCGATATTTAGCCTGCTGGATTTGCATTGCGTGAATGATGTGCCGGGGCATTTGGCGCAACTGGCGCGCGGCTTGAAGCCAGATGGTTTATTACTTGTGGCTTTTTTTGCGGGTGATACGCTGTTTGAATTGCGCGAAGCTTGGTTGCAAGCCGAAATCGAGGTCACCGGTGGCGTTTCGCCCCGCGTTGCACCAATGATTGGGGTTCGGGAATTAGGCGGGTTGATGCAACGCGCAGGTTTG
>CAXTKN010000190.1:0-4784 GCA_964244805.1 uncultured Aestuariivirga sp. | reverse complement strand
TCTGTGATCACACCAAAAGTCTCATAAACAGCGCCACCGGCATCTTTAGCAACGATCGATGTTCCGCCAGCCGTACCAGAATAAGTTATACTCTTGATCGAACCATCATCAACCTTCTTGAACAGCTCTGAATAGGTCAATTCCTTATTGCCGATATGCATAGCCTGATTTTGGAAAAGGCTGAACAGCGCCACCAACAAAACGGCAATCACAATCCAAACTGCAAAATTACGAAACTGGTTCAATTTATTCCTCGATTTCTGCCTGCGCCCCGAAAGAGGGTTTTAGGCATCCTGATTGGCGTATCCCTAACATAATGGCTAGAGTTTGTAATTCCAAGTCCGCAACATATGCTTAAGACCAATAAATTCTACTG
Organism: uncultured Aestuariivirga sp.; assembly: GCA_964244805.1. Taxonomy (GTDB): domain Bacteria; phylum Pseudomonadota; class Alphaproteobacteria; order Rhizobiales; family Aestuariivirgaceae; genus Aestuariivirga. The sequence goes on along the minus strand of CAXTKN010000190.1, from coordinate 4,408 downwards.
TAACCCCGCTGCCAATTGAGTGAAATGGTGCTGCCAAAATGGCCTTTCCATGGCCAATAACGGGTAAACCAACATCAACAAAGGCTGGCACGTCGCGCCTCCGCGGAACCTCACCAAACTGACCAGCGGCTCCGATCTCTGCACCAACGGGACCTTTTACTAAAAACCGACCATCCCAGATCACCTCGCCGGAGATCGGAATTGTCACAGGCAATACAGAAATTCGCCCTGGTTCCCGTGCAACCAAGATTTCATCCCTGCGTTTAGCAAAAACCAGTCCTCCCAAGGTCCGGCGCAAGCCCTTTTCAGCCTGTAACCAATTCAGAAGATTTTGGCGCTGCTTTAGTTCCGGAAAACGAACTGTACCACTGATCTGAAACACGCCAACCAAAACTTCATCCGCGACATCAGTCTCGACATCTACAAGCGGAGATCGTGGAAAGCAAATCAGCCCTAAATCCGAAATCGTAACTTGAGCTCTAATCCAATGCGCTGCCTTGTCCCGAATAACCGCAACCAATTGCTGCGCATCCATAGCAGAGTTTGCAGCATTCGCATTCCCGTCTAATTTTGCTCGCACCCGCACGCGTTCATAGCGCTGATCCAAATTGCTGGGATCATCAATCCAAGTCATATCCTGCGCTAAAAGAAACTCGCGTAATTCTTCGCGGCGTGAAAAAAGCAAAGGCCTTATAACCCGAACGCCGTTCCAATCACGCATAGGCCAGATACCAGCCAGACTTTTCAAACTGGAAGTACGTGTTCTCCGCATCACAACCGTTTCAGCCTGATCATCGGCCGTATGCGCTGTTAAAAGAACTGGAAAATTGTGTGCCAAACACCACTGCGTCATTAGATCGTAGCGGGCCTGCCGGGCCTTGGCCTGGAAACCAGAAACAGGTTTTTCACCTGTCCATTTCAAAGTCACGTGAGATAGCCCCAAAGCCTCGCACCATGCGGCAACCTGCATGCACTCTTTTGCTGCCTCAGCACGCAACCCGTGGTCAACCGACAAAGCAGTGATATCAGTTTTAAAATTTCGGCGCGCATTCCATTGCTGCACCAGATGCATCATCGCTGTGGAATCAGACCCACCAGAAACGGCCAAAGCAATGCGGTCAAAGCCTTCAAGGCCAGAAAAACAACTATCAAATTGAGAAAAAGCGGTCGGCTCAACAGCCAGCACGCTTGAATTCCGCCTGCGCGCGCTTCTTCACTTCAACTGCGTTTGGGAACTCATCACCAACAGACCCAAGCACCGCGCAGCCCTGTTGGCTTTGCCCCATCTTGTTCATCGCAAGACCCAACTTCAACATACTATCAGGCGCGCGTCTGCTCTTGGGATATTGCTTGTAACCGGTCAGGTAATTTTGCGCCGCATCTTGATATTGCTGTTGCGCATAAAAAGTTTCACCCAGTTTAAACTGTGCACTGCCCGCCAAGTTATGATCTGGATACTTTGCCAAAAACTCCTTGAAGCCGCTTTCGGCTTCGCCATACTGCAACTGCAAAAGCGATTTTTCGGAACGCAAGAAAAGATCATCCGGCGTTTCAGGTTGAGCAGAAACTGTTTCAACAGTGGCTGAGCCATTATCTGTCACAGCTGCTTGATCAGCGCCATCTGGCGGAACAATTAACTTGCCCTGAAAACCACCATCGCCAGCTTTTGCGGCGCTATTATCCATAGAGCCCAAAATCTTTGCTCCTGGTGCGGCGGCAGCGACTTGGTCACCACTGGTTCCATAAATCGTCTCACCAGGTGCTGGCTCACCCGTGGTCGCAGCGTCTTGTTGCAGAGGCGCCTGCTCAATGGTTTCAACGCCATTTGCTGAACCTGTGATCTTTGATTGCGGCGCTACCGCGGGTGCCAGAGCTATCTTCTTCTTGAGCGGCAAAACTTGCGGCTGATCAGCTGCACCCAACTGCTGTTTCGGGGCAGTAGCCAATTGCGCTTGCAGCTGCTTCACAGTGTAATTGAGTTCTTCAACTTGCCCAACCAATTGCTGAAGCTGCTGTTGCAGTTGATCAACACGGTTCGAAACGTCATCTGCTTTGGCTGGGGTAAAGGCTGCACCCATCAAAAGGGCAACAACAAAAAGCTTACGCTTGATCATGTGAGTAAATCCAAAATCTCTGTTGCCTGGATAATTGCAACCCAATCGCGGAAGAATTGAGGCCTTTCAAAGGTCATATTAAAAAGCCTCAAACTGTAGCGAATTTGCAACAGATCACTTCGCTCCGCCCGTTATCACAGTGACAGCGCGGCGATTCTGCGACCAGCACTGTTCAGCATCACACAAAGCCACGGGGCGTTCCTTGCCGTAAGCAATCGACGAAATGCGGTTTGCTGCAACACCGTTCTTGATAAGGAAGCCACGTGCGGCTGTGGCACGACGAGCTGAAAGCGAAATATTGTACTCGCGCGTGCCGCGTTCATCGGCATGGCCTTCAACCTGAACGGTAACATTCGAATATTGTTTCAACCATTCAGCCTGCTTGGCCAAAGTATCTTGAGCTTCTTGCGAAAGCGAAGTCTGATCATTCAAGAAATAAATGCGGTCGCCAACATTGGTTGTAAAATCACCTTTTGATCCTGGAGCAGCTGAATCAGCGCCAGCACCACCAACAAGTCCCCCACCACCATCACCCGAAGGATCAAGGGAAGGCTTCTTTGCACAAGCAGCTAACGCCATAAAGCAACAACAAATGGCAGCAAATTTTAAACCAGCACGACGCGTCATCATAAATCCCACTCCTTCGATGGCTAAAGCCCGCCCCATCCCAGGGAACCAGATTCGCCTAAATTCAACGCGCCTTTGGCGCAAAACGTCTCCTCACACAAGTGTGGGGACACATGGTTAACAAATCACAAACATCAGCCATTGGCCTATTTTCGAAACAAACCCGTTTGTTGCTGCCGTCATAACCGCAACAGAACGGCGAGAATGTGGCCACTTTTAATCAAATCTGAGCCACAGACCCTTTCAATCAAGCTGTTGACGATCTTTAGTTAAGAAGTGGTGACCAAGCCGGATCAGAAGAAAACTGCGGCGTCGGAACCCGCTGCTCATTATATCCTGAAATGTCGACCGAGAACAGTTGCGGCCCGCCTGATTCGCCGGGCTGTTCGCGGAAAAACATCAAGACACGACTATTGGGCGACCATGTTGGCCCTTCATTATGAAAACCTTCTGTCAAAATGCGTTCGCCTGATCCATCAGGGGCCATCACTCCGATCCCAAACTTGCCTTCAGCTTGTTTCGTAAAAGCAACATATTTCCCATCTGGCGACCAGACCGGCGTTGAATAACGCCCTTTGCCAAAGCTGATGCGATTTTGTGCTGAGCCATCTGCGTTCATCACATAGATCTGCTGCGTGCCGCCGCGATCAGATTCGAACGTGATGCGCGAACCATCAGGCGAGAAACTGGGCGCGGTGTTGATCGCTGGCACATTGGTGAGTTGGTGCATCTGCTTCGACCGCAAATCCATTTCAAAAATATTGGCATCGCGCCCATCATCGCTTTGCAAGCTCATAACAACATTTTGCCCGTCAGGTGAAAAGCGCGGCGCAAAACTCATATTTGGAAAATCGCCTACGATTTCTTTCTGCCCCGTATCCAAATTGAAAAGATAAACCCGCGCCGCCTCAGCACCGATCGAGGCGTAGGTAATTTCTTGGCTGTTGGGTGAAAAACGCGGCGTCAACAAAATATCTTTGCCATTGGTCAAAGTGCGGGCACCAAATCCATCTTGGTCCATAATCGCCAAACGCTTGATGCGTTGGTTTTTGGGGCCAGACTCATCCACATAAACAACGCGCGTATCAAAATAACCATCAAAACCAGTGACTGATTTATAAATCAAATCTGCAATTTTATGCGCAATGCGCCGCGCCGATTTTGGTGATGCTGTAAAGCTCGTTCCACCGACGAGCTGGCCGGTATTTACATCAAAAAGCTTAAACGCAATCGTCGCCTTACCACCTTGATTGACGACCTGCCCCACGACCAAATTACGCGCTTGCACTTGTTTCCAACTGTCAAATTGGGGTGGAGCTTCAAAGCTACCAATTTTTTCGATGAACGATTCTGGTGGCAAAGGTTGGAAATAACCGGAATGCGCCAAATCATTGGCAATTACACCAGCGACAGTAGCAGCCGTGTCGCCAGCAGCACCATCCGCAATAAACGGAGAAATCGCGATTGGAATGGGGTCAATCTTGCCATTTGGATTAACCGTGCCATTAACCGCAAAGGCTTCAGGAACAAGAAAACCAAAGGTCACCAGGATAATTGCAATAAAACGGAAGCTCGTTCTCGAAGTCATTTTAGGTGCGTCACTCTCATGTGCCAGATGCATTTGATGAATCAAAATTAAAAACATTATCTTTCCAGAGATCATATTT
>CAXTKN010000189.1:0-4826 GCA_964244805.1 uncultured Aestuariivirga sp. | reverse complement strand
CGACCAGTTCCATTTTATACAGTGAGTGAAATCAGAAACGAGACCTAAGCTGACTTAGTTGACAAGAGCACTATGCAAAGGTGTCATGACGTTACCCAATTTGTAATCATTATGGCAAATCTAGAGCAATGTGAGTTTTGGAAGACCCACTATCCTTCTCCCTCCCCCTTGTGGGGGGTCGGGGCCGGGAAATTTATCAGAATAGAAATGAATTCAATGGTTTGAATTCGGCACGCCCCCCCACAGGGGTAGGGCGATCAGACCGTGATTCCGTCAATGTTCCGTTTGCTCTAGTCTTGATTTCAGCAATCATTTGCATTTCTTTACTTAGCGTTGCATTTCTTCTCCTCGTCTTTACTAAACTCGAACACTTCAGGCATGAAATATCGCAGTCTATGCGGCTTTCACTTCCTTCAGATGGAAACTGATCGGGTTCAAGCAGTTTGCCAAGCGTTCCGAAATTTTGTCAGCGACTTCAATCGCTGGATCGGCGGCAAGATGGGCATAGCGAGCAGTAGTCTGCGACTGCGAATGTCCAAGCAATTTTCCAATAATTGGCAATCCTTGACCCATAGCCACCCCATGCGAAGCAAACGTGTGCCTGAGATCGTGAATGCGAACATCGCCCAGTTCGGCAGCAGATCGAACGCGACGCCAAGGTTTCTGCATGTCACTTAGATATTGGCCATCAATGTTGCCAACGATGACATAAGGGTTACCGACAATCCGTGGCGTTCGCTGTAACTCTTCGATAGCCGCTTGTCCCAAATAGATTGTTTTCTTGCCCGTCTTGGAATCTGGAAGAAGTATCACCTTTGACTTGAGGTCAATATAGCTCCACTTGAGTTTCTGGATTTCACTGAGGCGACATCCTGTGAAAACCAGAAGTCGAATGCAGGTTACCGCAGATGGTGCTTCCACCTGTTCGCCAAGCAGTGCCGTGCCAAGTTTGGTCAGCTCATCTGACGACAAAAATCTTTCGCGCTTTTTCTCTTTGAATTTTTTCACGCCTCTGCATGGATTTGAAAAAGCTTCTCGCAAATTCCAAGACTCGGCCTGTGCGAACATGACGGAGAGCACGCCGAGGGTACGGTTGGCTTGATAAGGTATTTTTCTGAGCCTGTGATGAAGTACCGTGATGTCCGTGCGCACAACCGATACGACTTTTGTTGTTCCAATCTCAGGAACAATGAACAACCTCACGCACCGCTCGTATTCCTTGGCGGTGCTTGCCTTGCAGTGAAATGGGACATATTCAGCCAAAAACCGTTCACAAAGACTTCTCACCGTGATTGAGTTGCGAAGCGAATCTTTGGCCTCGCTCGGATTATTACCCATCGCCAATTGGGAGATGATCTCCTTGGCCTTAATTCTTGCAAGTTCGGTTGTTATTGCACCATGAGGTCCAATGGTGAACCTCTTCAGCACGCCATGAAACCGCATCAAAACAAAATAGGATTTGCGCCCTGATGTCCGCACGCGAACGCCAAAGCCTTTCAGGTCATCGTCAAAAAAATCGAGGTCCGTTGTTCCCGGTTCGAGTGCATCAACAACACGTTTCGATATTCGGATCGCTTTCAACTCATTTCCTCCTTCCAAACCTGAAGGTCGTTCTGGGTAACATATGGGTAACAGTTGGGCGTGAAAACCCATGTACCCACGTGTATAGAGCTGCGTCCGAGAAGCCATTTTACATCAATGAAATCAGAATATTAGAGGGGTTCAAAGTAATCGCGTGAAGGGCGCAGATTGGGGTCAGAACGATCTCATAACCTGAAGGTCGTCAGTTCAAATCTGGCTCCCGCAACCAAATAGAAGCCCGCTGTCTCAATGAGATAGCGGGTTTTCCTTTTTCGGGTTTTAGAGTAAAAATGCCGCTGTGGGTTACACTTGTTCAAAGGATCTGCGCGAATCTCACTTTACCAAAAACGACTTCCCGTGATTCCTTTAAAGGGGCCGGCGAACTTTGATGTGATCCAACCGCCATAGAAACCACCAGGTTGAGGCACCACCTTTTCCCCGTCTACAAAGCAGCCCTCAAATGGCGCTGCATAAAAAGCGATGTGATCACGCAATATGACGAAAGATGCCGTAGGTCGATGATAACTCCAAGCAATATCCGTTAGGACTTCACCCTTCACCGCGACATCAAAATAAGTCGCATCACCTTTCCACTCGCAAAACGAGCGGTTCATTGAAGGCGACAGTAACGCGAGTGCCACATCTTCGCGCGGAAAGTAATAGCTTGGCGGATGGCTGGTTTCCAATGTGCGAACGCCCCGACGTGTTTCGGCAATGATCACACCGTGATGACTAATTTTGAGATGTGCCGATGTATGCTCTGCAACAGCAGGACGCGGGAAATCCCAAACACTTTCTTGCCCGGCGTGTATGGGATCGGGGACAGGGTGCATCAAGCAGCTTTCCTCTCAAGCCAAGTCGCCAAGCGTTGAAGTTGTGGTCGAACGCGCAAAAAGAATATATAGGCTCGCTCCAAGCCAGCAAGTACCCATTTGTTGCGCGCAACAAGGCTAAGGGGCCGGAGCATCGGAATAGCTCGCCACATAGCCGCAAAGGCAGCGGCACCCGACAGCAATTGGCCGTTCTCCTCAGCGTGGAAGCGGGCAAGAAGCTGGGTGCGATCTATTGGACAATCGGCGCCATTTGACATGACATCAATAAAGCTGATTGCGCTTTTCCGATCAAGCTTGCGCATCGTGGCTATTTCCCTTGTGCAGAGCGGACAGTTGCCGTCAAACCAGACTGTAACGATTGGAGTTTCCATGGATCTTATTTCGGCATGATTGCCGTGTTTCACAACAGGCTATGCTGACGCAGCGCTAGGTTGCTTGCTGCGGCAATTAGGCATCAATCCCGTAAAGATTTACGACGTTCAATACCTATGCTGTTCATACAACAAAGCAAAGATGGTGTTTCAATAAGCCGCTCGGCCGTTTCAATGGCTCGGCGCAATTGGTCTTCGGTCAAATGACGCATTTTGATCGGCTTGCCGCTTTGCTGAAAGGGGCTCTATCACCACCGCCGGGGCGTGGGCGCATTGTGCTGGCACTGGCTATGGGTATTGCCTGCCACACTATTTTTGCAGCCGCGGTCATAGCGATGATCGTTGCAATGTTTTTTGGGTTAAGTTTGGGGCTGGGGCAGGTTCCATGGCCATGGGCTATATTTGCAAACGCCGCTCTGCTTGCGCAATTTCCGTTTGGTCATTCCGTGTTGCTAACGCCCCGTGGCCGAAAACTGCTGGCCAAAATCATACCGGGTGGTTACGGCGGTACTTTATCAACCACCACATATGCCATCATCGCATCGCTGCAATTGCTGGCGTTGTTTGTGTTATGGACACCGTCCGGTACTGTTTTATGGAAAGCAGAAGGTTGGGTCTTCTGGGCCATGTGTGCAAGTTACGGGGCTGCTTGGCTTTTGCTCGGTAAAGCAAGTTTTGATGCGGGTCTTGAAGTGCAATCGGGGGGATTGGGCTGGCTCTCACTCCTTCAGAATCTCAAGCCGGTTTTCCCGTATATGCCTCAGGGCGGATTATTTCGCCTCATACGCCAGCCAATTTATGTGGCCTTCGCGCTCACGCTTTGGACTGTGCCCGTTTGGACACCTGATCAACTGGCATTGGCGATCGCTTATACTGCTTATTGTTTGCTGGCCCCCAAGCTGAAAGAGCGACGGTTCACGGCGATCTACGGGGCTCGTTTTAAAGTTTATCAGAGTCAGGTTCCATATGCTTGGCCACAATTAAAATATTGGAGACAACATAAATGACAGTGATAGCACTTTTGCTTTCATCGCTCTTGTTTGGCGGTATGATAATTTACTCTTTTGGATTTGCGCCCTTGGTATTTTCTGCTCTGCCGATGGATGTTGCAGGCAAATTGTTGCGGCATACTTTCCCGAACTATTATCTTTTTGTCATAATGACTGCTGGAGCTGCAGCACTAACACTATGGCCAAACGACCATCTCAGCGCCGTGTTGATGGCAGCAACAGCGGGAGCTGGGTTGTTTGCGAGGCAAATCCTCATGACGATGATCAATTTTTTTCGAGATCGCGGTGAAAAAAGAAATTTCAACCGCGCGCATTTTCTGTCGGTTGCTATCAACATGGCGCAGCTTTTGGCGGTGACAACGGTGTTGGTGCGCTTGGCTTAACGACGATTGCGAGAGAGCAACTTTCGGCGGTATCACCATCTAATATTTAATCGATACTCTAAGTTGATGAAGCAACCAATTGTTTTACTAATGCATCAACCATGCGTGGCAGATCATAGGGAAAGCGCGCGGTAATTAAGTTGCCATCGACTACGCAGGGTTCATCAAGCACCGTGGCACCAGCATTTTCTAGATCGATCTGAATGTTCCAAACAGCCGTCGCTTTTTTGCCCTTCAGCATCTTGGCGCTCACCATTACCCATTGGCCATGGCAGATGGCGCAGGTGGGTTTGCCCGCAGAGTACATGTCACGGGTGAAATCTTGGGCGTGTTTATCCATGCGCAATGCATCTGGGTTCCAGGCACCACCCGGCAAAATCACGGCGTCATAATCTTCGACCTTGGCCTCATCCATATATTTGTCGATTTTCAACCAGCCCGCATTTTCCATAAGACGTATGGCAAGCACATGGGTTTTGGTTTGCTCTGGAAAACGTAGGCCCAATGTTGGATGAAATTCGCCAATGCGTGGTGATACGATATGCACTGTTGCGCCGTGTTCCATCAGCCAACGCTGCGCACCAAGAATTTCAACTTCCTCCACACCATTAGTGCAACCAATGGCAATGCGTTTGCCTTTCAGCAGAT
>CAXTKN010000188.1:0-4831 GCA_964244805.1 uncultured Aestuariivirga sp. | reverse complement strand
ATGAGTGGGGAAATTGATCTGTGAGCTATCATCAACTGATATTGTCGCTTCACCTTTTGGCCATTGCAATCGGCATCGGCATCGGATTTTCGAACATTGTAAATTTGGGCACAGCCAAATCGCAAAGTGGCGATATCGCCAAGGGCCTTGCAATGGGGCGCTTGGCAAACCGCAAATATCATGATGCGGCCGTCATCATCATTCTAATCACGGGCGGCTTGCTGCTGGCTAATCTTGGCAGCATGGCCGGAGTGAGCAAATGGTTTCACGTCAAACTAGCATTCGTGCTGATTTTCGTGGTCTGCCACTTCGCGGCCCGCGCAACAGTTAAACAAATGCTCGCAACTGGAAACACAGCACTTATGCCACGCGCCAAAATGTTGTCGCATATTGCGATTACTGGTGCAGTATTAGCTTTGATTAGTGCTGTGTTGGCCTTCGCAGCCTGATTACTCGACGCCGAGAAGGGCCTTGGCTTGGGCCGTCACATCCACGCCTTCTTTTTCATTACCTGCGCCGCAAAGCTGCACAGCTTGCTCGCGCAGATCAGTCACTTCGGTTTTAACATCGGCATCAAGCGTGGCGGTTTTCAAAGCCGCATCGATTTTGGCAACATCGTCTTGGCAAGTGCCAGCCATAGCGCCCGCGCCAAAAACCATGCTGAAAGCAGCGGCATAAGAAAGTGTCTTGATCATAATTGATTCCCGAAAATTGATGGCCGTTCTATGCTTGTAAACTGTGACCAAACTATGCCTGAGTCGTGGTCAAAACCAAAATTGGTGGTTAACTTTGTTTGAAAAACCATAAACTTATGTCATACGAACATCTCAAAAACAGTAATTTGTGCCTGCATGAACGCCAAAATCCTCACTAGTTTGGAAACGAGACAACAACCAATACCTGGGTTTATTTGCGCTTGGCATTTTGATGCCAAGGGGACGGGAGTGAGTTTAAGTGAAGCTGAATTCTATGCTCAATGGCAACTGAAACGGGGCTGGTTCTGGATTCACTTAAATCTTACAGATGCCAGATGTCTGAATTGGTTGACGAGCCAGCTTGCCTTGCCGAAAGCTTATGCTGCCGAATTCATTGAACTCACATTACGCCAATATATTGCCAGCAGCGGCCAATACATGATTGGCCAACTCAACGACTTTCTTCGTGAATTCGATAAGGATTCGACTGAACACGCTTGGCTGCGGTTTTTGGCTACGCCCAATCTGCTGATCACCGGACGGAGCAAGGCGCTGCAATCTGCCGAGCGCGTCCGCAAAGATCTTGAGCGCGACATGAAATTTACCGATCCAAGCCATCTCCTAAGCCATTTCATCGCAAATTATCCCGACCGACTAGATAGTCTTCACCACAAGCTCACCGATGAATTGGAAATCATTGAAGACCACGTTCTCGATGAGCGCCACCGCGGCGAGCGCAAACGCCTAATGCTTGTGCGCCGCGAAATGGCCCAGTTGCACCGCCATATGCGCTCACTTAGACGAGCGCTGCAGACAGCTGAGCGAATTGTCCCGCAATTTCCGTCGCAGCTCGTGGGGATTAACTTGCGGCTGGTTTATCTCGATCAAGACTTTGAAATCATGGAGGCGCGGGCAAGATTCTTTCATGATGAAATCGACGCGAAACTTGCCTCAGAAACAAACCGTCAGCTTTATGTATTGTCGGTTTTAACCGCAACATTTCTTCCTCCCACTTTGGTGGCGGGTCTTTTTGGAATGAATTTAAAGGGAATGCCGTGGGCAGATTCGCAATCGGGATTTTGGCTCGCCATCGTAATTGCTATTTTTTCTTCCGCGTCAGTCTGGCTGTTCTTGCGCAACCTCAACCCCAAATAGCTTGGAACTTTCTCTGAGTTGCAACAACGCCAATCATCGGCTATGAACGCTGTCATGTTCGAAAATCTGCCCCTGAAGTCTGATCTCCTCCTTCTTAGCTGCCCCTGAGGGTCGGCCGGGCGTGATCGCCTTGGCTCTTTGGGGAAAACGAACATCGAGAAAACCCAGCTAAGCAGAGACCCCAGATAATGATGATCAATCCCACCCAGAAATACCGCGCCTTCGCGCCCATCGATTTGCCAAACCGCACTTGGCCGACCGCCCAAATCACCGCCCCGCCCATTTGGTGTAGCGTGGATTTGCGCGATGGTAACCAGAGCCTCATCGAACCCATGGGCCCCGACCGCAAAATCCGCATGTGGAACGCGCTGGTCAAAATGGGCTTCAAAGAAATCGAAATTGGCTTTCCCTCCGCCAGCCAGACGGATTTTGATTTCTGCCGACATTTGATCGATCATAATTTGATCCCGGATGACGTGACCATCCAGGTACTCGTGCAATGCCGCGAAGATTTGATCCGCCGCACCTTCGACGGCATCAACGGTGCCAAACACGCGATCGTGCATTTTTATAATTCCACGTCAGAGCTGCAACGCCGCGTGGTGTTTCAAAAAGATCGCGCTGGCATTCGCGATATTGCGGTTGGTGCCGCAAAACTCATCCGCAAGATGACAGATGAAAGCGGCATGAAACAAGCCATCCGCTTTCAATATTCTCCCGAAAGCTTCATGGGCACCGAGCTCGATTTCTCAAAAGAAATATGCGAGGCGGTGATGGATGTCATTGAACCTACGCCGCAGCAGCGCCTGATCCTCAATCTGCCTTTCACCGTGGAAGCAGCCACGCCAAACATCCATGCTGACCAAATTGAATGGTCGGTGCGCAACATCAAAAACCGCGACAGCATAATCTATAGCCTCCACGCCCATAATGATCGCGGCTGCGCTGTTGCCGCAACCGAGCTTGGCTTGATGGCGGGCGCTGACCGTGTTGAAGGCACATTATTTGGCAATGGCGAGCGCACGGGAAATGTCGACATCATAACCTTGGCTATGAACATGTTCAGCCAAGGCATTGATCCACAATTGGATATTTCTAATGTGAATGACCTGGTGCGCATGGCCGAATATTGCAACCAGCTGCCCATCCACCCGCGCCACCCCTATGCGGGCGAACTGGTGTTCACGGCGTTTTCAGGCTCTCATCAAGATGCTATCAACAAAGGCTTCAAGGCCATGAAGGCCAGCAATCAGCCGCTCTGGGAAGTGCCATACCTGCCGATTGACCCAATGGATTTGGGCCGCTCCTATGAAGCCGTGGTGCGCATTAACAGCCAAAGCGGCAAGGGCGGCATCGCCTATGTGATGGAAACCGAACATGGCATCGACCTGCCGCGCCGTTTGCAAATTGAATTCTCCAAAGTGGTGCAACACATCGCCGACGGGGAGGGCGTTGAAGTTGCAGCAGACCGCTTGTGGAGCGCCTTCGAGGCCGAATATCTCGAAGGCAATGGCCGCTATAAATTTGTGGAACATTCAAGCCCCTCCGACCACGGCGACCAACCCATCAGCGCCAAACTGATGGTGGACGGAAAACTGAAAACCTTATCCGGCCATGGCAACGGCCCGGTCGACGGCTTTGTCGACGCGATCCGCAAAGATAGCGGCGTTACATTTGACGTGGCCGACTACCGCGAACACGCCATGGGCACCGGCGCCAACGCAGCCGCCATTGCCTATGTGGAACTGAGACTGGCCGATGGGACCAGCTTGTTCGGTGTCGGCATCGACAAAAACATCGTGGTCGCCAGCCTCAAAGCCGTAGTAAGCGGCGTAAACCGCGCCACCAAACGCTAACCTTTTTTCCCTCGTCCTAATCCTCCCCCGCCAGCGGGGGAGGTGCCCCAAAGGGGCGGAGGGGGACTTGAGACTTGTCGCAAATCTTTCCACTTCCTTTCCCTCGCCCCGTTGGGGAGAGGGTCGGGCCCCATGACGCGCCAGCGACATGGGAGGGTGAGGGGCCTTGCAACAAGTTCCGTCTTGACATTTGTCGCCTGTCGCGCTACACACAGCCATGATCGGAACCGTTAAGCACAAAGCTTTGCGCCGCTTGTTTGAGCAGGGCGATGGCAGGAGCCTCCCGCCGGAAATGCTAAAACGAATAAAACGCATGATTTCAGCGCTTCACGCGGCGGATGATTTGAAGACTCTGGAAACAGTGTCCGGCTGGCGGCTTCATCCGCTCAAAGGTGATATGGCTGGACATTGGAGCATTTCAGTCAGTGGCAACTGGAGGCTGGTTTTCAAATGGCGGGACGGCGTTGCCGAAGAACTTGATCTTGTGGACTATCACTAATGCGAAAGGAAATTCTGATGTTTGATCCCGTTCACCCCGGTGAAATCTTGAAAGACGATATCCTCGCCGAGGCTGGCCTTACTGTCGCGCGCGCCGCCGAAATTCTCGGCGTTGGCCGCCCCGCGCTCAGCGCCGTGCTCAACGGCCGCGCCAGCCTCTCCCCAGAAATGGCCCTGCGCTTCGAAAAAGCCTTTGGCGTTTCGATGGAGCTGATGTTGAAAATGCAACTCCAATTCGACATTGCTAAAATGCGTAAAGGCGCAAAGGCGATTAAAGTGCAGCGGTTTAAGCGCGCCGCATAAACACCGTTCCATTCCCTCTCCTCGCTGAGGAGAGGGTTGGGGCCTATGGCGCGCCAGCGACATGGGAGGGTGAGGGGCCTTACCGCGAGTTCAGTAATTTTGTAATTAAGTGAGGTGTCACCGTAATTCCCATGGCGCGCAAGCGACATGGGAGGGTGAGGGGCCTTACCGCGAATTCTAGCAGCTCAGAAATTAAGTGAGGTGTCACCGTAATCCAGCTCAGAAATTAAGTGAGGTGTCACCGTAATCCGTAATTATACAGTTAAGTTAGGTGGACTGCACCCCATAAGTGAGACACGATTAATACGGTTACAGTGGTTTTCA
>CAXTKN010000187.1:0-4832 GCA_964244805.1 uncultured Aestuariivirga sp. | reverse complement strand
AGTCTCGCGCTCATACCAGTTGGCGGCGGGAAAAACTGAAATTGCCGATGGTACTTGGGTTTCATCGTCGGCTTGTATCTTCACACGAATGCGCGTGTTTTTATAGGGGCTGAGCAGATGATAGACGACATCAAAGCGCATTTCGCGGGTCGGATAATCAGCGCCACAAATATCGATAAAACACACAAATTTGCATTCAGCATCATCGCGCAGGAAGGTGAGGACATCGACAATACCTGCCGCTGCGGCATGCAGTGTGAGTTCCCCGAATGACATTTCACTGATGACGTTCAACTTGCCAGAAATATAAGTGCCTAACTCTGAAAGATTCATCATTAGCGCTCGATTGTTCCGGTGCGGCGGATTTTCTTTTGCAGCATAAGAATGCCATAAAGCAAAGCTTCAGCGGTGGGTGGGCAGCCTGGGATATAAATATCAACTGGAACAATCCGGTCACAGCCGCGCACCACAGAATATGAATAATGGTAATAGCCGCCGCCATTGGCGCAGGAACCCATGGAGATCACATAACGCGGCTCTGGCATTTGGTCATAAACCTTGCGCAGAGCTGGGGCCATTTTGTTGGTCAAGGTGCCTGCCACGATCATCACATCTGACTGGCGGGGTGAGCCGCGCGGTGCAAAACCGAATCGTTCCACATCATATCGCGGCATCGATGTGTGCATCATTTCAACTGCGCAGCATGCCAGACCAAAGGTCATCCACATCAATGAGCCAGTACGGGCCCAGTTGATCAGGTCATCGGTTGACGTGACGAGAAAACCTTTATCAGCAAGCTCGGCATTAATGTCTGTGAAATAAGCTCTGGTGTCGGCTTTGGCCGCTTCGATCAATCCCATTCCAAAGCTCCTTTGCGCCACTCATAAATAAAGCCGACGGTCAGCACGGCTAAAAACACAATCATCGACCAAAAGCCAAAAAGACCAATCTTTCCAAGACTTATTGCCCACGGAAACAGGAAGGCAACTTCCAGATCGAAAATGATAAACAAAATTGAAACCAGATAAAACCGCACGTCGAATTTCATACGTGCATCGTCGAATGCATCAAAACCACATTCATAAGCCGAAAGTTTTTCAGGGGTCGGGTTCTTATACGCAATCAGAATCGGTGTGATCATGAGGATGATGGTAATAGCCGCTGCAACACCCATGAAGATTACAACTGGCAGGTAGCTTAAAGCTAAATCTTGCATAACGCCCCTCAATTTATCAAGGCAAGCTTATGACCGCCTTGTGACGAATTAACGGCGTTCGTAGCGCAGTGCAACACGCTTCGCAAGGCTTCCAGATGTCGCTATCCATGCTTTTTGAAACGAAAAAGCCATCCCCAAAGGAATGGCGTTTTTCATGCAATAAATGGCGCGAAAGACGGGGCTCGAACCCGCGACCTTCGCCGTGACAGGGCGACGCTCTAACCAACTGAGCTACTTCCGCACATTTATTAAGCGGCTGGATAGATGAGCCACCCTGCCCTGTCAAGCGTTCCGTCTTGATCATTGGCGGCTCGGTTAAAACCCGCTAGTGCAGCACTCATGGCCTTCTTCAAGAATCGCGATTTCAATCTGATTTACGTTCACGGCGCTTTGCAGGCCATTGTGATGTATGGCGGTGAGGCGTTTGAGTTTGTTTATCTGCTCAAAGCTGGCATTGCGCCCTGGATTGTTTTGCTGGTCATTGGTCTGATGTTCGGTAGTCGGATTTTATTTCGCGGTGGTGTGCTGCCTTTGGCAAAGCGCTTTGGGCTGCGCAACGCTTTGATCTTTGGCATTTTGCTCGAAGCCATCACTTATCCAATTTTGTCGCAAGTCACTGGCGTGGGGCCGCTGCTGTTTATCCACATCACCACAGTTGCGATCAGCAGTTCGTTCTATTGGACGAGTTATCATGCTTATGTTTCTTTGATCGGTGACGCTGAGCACCGGGGCAAGCAATCAAGTGCGATGGAATTTATCGGCATGATCATGGGTATTGTGGCACCCATCATGACAGGCACGTTGCTCACTTATTTTAATCCGCTTTTGGCTTTTGGCATTGTTGGGGTGATTATGGCGTGTTCAGCCATTCCTCTTTTATACACGCCGAACCTCACCATATCGCCTGACGCGGTGGTTCCTGCTGGAACCAGAAGGCTGGCACGGCGCATTATGTTTGCCGATGGCTTGCGCGCTGGATCATTTCATTTCACGTGGTTGATTGCTTTGTTCATTACGTTGGGCAGCAGCTTTGCGGCGTTCGGCGGTGCCATGTCGCTGGCAGGGCTTGCTGGCGCTGTGATGGGACTGATGACTGGCAAATTGGTCGACCTCGGCAAGGGCAAGCGTGCGTTGCAGATTGGCTTCATGGTGCTAGCGGTTGCTATTCTGGCTCGGGCTTTTGGTTATGCTGCAGTGTGGAGTGCGGTGGCGGCTAATGTGATCGCGGTCATCGTGTGGCCGATTTATGCAACTGCCACCAATTCACGCATTTATGATCTTGCCCGACAATCACCCTGCCCGCTGCGCTATCATATTGTTGCGGAAGGCGGCTGGGATTTGGGAACAGCGATGGGGTGTTTGGTGTCAGCCATTTTGGTTTATCTTGGGTTCAGCTATTTCGTGCCCTTACTTGTGGCCCTCTTCGGCTGCGGCATGGGCTATTGGGTCTTGACCAACACGTTCAATACCAAAACGAGCGAAGCAAAAGCGCTTTAGAACTTGCTTCCATCTTTATGTAAAAACCGATTACTCTTTCCATCGCTAACGAACATCATATCGATATCACTATAATATCCAGTTTCCGTTTTAGCGCGTGTGCCGACTTCCAGATAAATCGCTGGTTTGTCTGTCAAATTTTTCAAGCAATGGCCATTGCCATTATTAGCTTTAAATCCAGCGCACATGCCAGGTGTCATGAGGTGTTCACCATCATCATCACAAAGCGTCAGTTGGCCCTCGACGACATAAACAAACTCATCTTCGTTCACATGCCAATGCCGCTGTGATGACCAAGAGCCCGGCGCCAGTGTCGCCAGATTGACGCCAAATTGGTCGAGGCCAAACACATCACCCAAAATTGCTTTGCTGCGTTTCATACAAGGTTCACTATGGGGCGCAGGATATCTTGAACCTTCCCGCTTTGGCGCATCTGATGGCGATAATGTTGCAGGCGATTTGCTCACGCCGGCACCTTCTCGATCTGGTTCAGAGCATCAACAACAGCATCAAAAGTAAGAAGTGTCGAAGCATGGCGCGCCTTATAGTCGCGCACGGGAATCAGAGCTTCTAAATCGGCCCATTTGCCCGTCGGAGCATCGCCATTTTCTTTCAACATTTTATACATCTGTTCACGCAATGCGCGCAGCTCATGCGGTGTTGAACCCACAACATGCCGTGCCATAATGGAGGATGACGCTTGGCCGAGAGCACAGGCTTTCACATCCTGCCCAAATTCACTGACAACGCCATCTTTCAACGCCAAATCGACGGTTACCCTAGAACCACAAAGCCTTGAATGGGCCACAGCAGTTGCACCGGGATGTTCCAAACGTTGAAGCGATGGAATATCGGCTGCAAATTCTAAAATCTTTCGGTTGTAAATCTCGTTTATCATGTCCATATCCGTGGCTGTCGGTGGTGGCCAGAATATGGTATGTTGCTGACAAAATTGGAAGGGGTGGAATGTTATGCAATCCGCCCGCGTACTATCTCCGTAATGCAAGACTGTAATGTGCAAACCCTCAAAGTGAGTTCGCCCCATGGATGTCAAAGTGTATCCCAAGCAAGTTCTAAAGCCTGCCCCCACGCCTACCGAAGAAGAAGCACAGGAGGCTGTTCGCGTGCTGCTTAGCTGGGCTGGGGATAATCCTAACCGTGAGGGTTTGCTCGAAACGCCTAAGCGTGTGACCAAGGCGTTCAAAGAGTACTATGCAGGCTATGCACAAGACCCTGCTGATGTTCTCGACCGCGTATTTGATGAAGTTGGTGGCTACGATGATATGGTCATGCTGCGTGACATTAGTTTTACATCGCATTGCGAACACCACATGGCTCCGTTCTTCGGACGTGTGCATATCGCATATTTGCCGAATGGTGGTGTTGTGGGTATTTCCAAACTGGCACGTGTGGTTGAGATTTATGCCCGCCGTTTACAGACCCAAGAAACCATGACGGCGCAGATCGCCAATGCTGTATTTGAAGGGCTGGGCGCTCGCGGTGTTGCAGTGTTTGTCGAAGCCTTGCACACTTGCATGTCAATGCGTGGTGTTCAAAAACATGGTGTTGCAACAATAACGACGCAGTTCACAGGCGAGTTTAAAACAAATCCTGTGCTCCAAGCCCGTTTTATGGATATGGTGCGCGCACCGCACCGGGAATTTACAATCTAATCCATGTCGCATGCAAATGATGAATCGCTGGAGTTGAGCCTTCGCTATGATGCGCAAGGTTTAATTCCGGCTATCATTGTTGACCAATCCGATAATGCGGTTTTGATGTTTGCCTTTATGAACGCTGAGGCTTTTGCCGAAACGCAGCGCACAGGCATTGTGCATTTCTACAGTCGCTCACGCGCCAAATTATGGAAAAAGGGCGAAACGTCTGGCGAGACATTCGCGGTGGTCGATATGCAGGTCGATTGTGACCAGGACGTTTTACTCGTTCGGGTCAAACCACAAGGCAAAGGCAATGCTTGCCACACCGGGCGGCGCAGCTGTTTCTACCGAAAAATCAACGGCAAAGCTCTCGTTTTTAAAAATTAAGATGAACCCGCAATATAGGCTTTCATGTCGGCCGCCTCGCGTTCAATCGCTTCAATCCTGAACTTCACCACGTC
>CAXTKN010000186.1:0-4883 GCA_964244805.1 uncultured Aestuariivirga sp. | reverse complement strand
CCAGATGGGCCAAGCACAGAGAGAAATGTTCCGGCCAGCACATCAAGCGAAAGTGGTTTCAGCGCAATCGTTTTGCCATAAGATTTTTCAATCTTATCGAGAGATAAATCAGCGCCTAAGTTTTGCATGTTCACTTCAACTTTCATCAGAGCTGCGCGCATCGACCAAATCCATTCGGCGTGCGGCGTAAAATACGAGGGCGAGAGAAATTACTAAGGCGATGGTGGCAATGGCATTCACCTCGGGTGATATGCCAAGACGCATCATGGCCCAGAGGCGGATGGGCAATGTGTTTTGATCGCCAACCAAGAACAGACTGATCAGTGTTTCGTCAAATGACATGGCAAAAGCCAGCACGGCTCCAATGATGACAGCACCACGCACTTGCGGAAAAATAACGCGCCAGAATGTTTGCATGGGAGTTGCACCCAAATCGAGCGAGGCCTCGATCATGCTATGACCCATTTGCGTGAGGCGGTTCAGAATGGTGCGGTAGACCAAAGCCAGCACAAATAAAGTATGACCAATGATGACTGCGTTGATACCTGTCGGTAGTCCAATCTCGCGAATGAAGATAGCCAAAGACAGGCCCACGATAAGTGGCGGCAGCAAAAATGGGAGGAACACGAGGAACTGCAACACAGTGGCCCCGCGCCCTGGTTTTAAGTGGACATGCAGCGCAATTGCCATCGCGACAATGGTGGATAATAACACTGCCCCACAGCCCACAATAAGCGTGTTCCATATTGAGGCCATCAGCTGCGTGTTGGCAGTTAGGCTCACGAAATAACCGAGGGTTGGTTCTGAAAAATTGAAATTGGCATGGCTATCCAAGAAGAATGCACCCAACACTACGATGATCACGGGTGCATAGAGTGCAATAAGTGTGAGCGCCAATAGAATGCCGATGGCCCAAGTGGTGATCGTTTCGCCGCGCGACCTCACAATGTGACAGCCCCTTTGCGGCCGATGATGATTGCAAGAGCAATTGCAAACAGCGAGACAATGAAAACCATCATGGCAGCAGCAGCACCGAACGGCCATTCAAAGGCCATGCCAAATTGCGTCCACACCATTTTGCCATACATAAACCCACGTGTTCCCCCAACCATTTGCGGCGTGATGAAATCACCCAGAGCAAGTATGGCGACGAAGATCGCTCCCACAATAGACCCGGGCAGGCTGAGGGGCAGGGTGATACGCAAAAAGGTTTGGCCCGCTCGTGCACCAAGATCAGCCGAGGCTGCTGCAAGATTCGGTGGAAGTTTTGAAAGCGTCGCATAAACCGGCAACACCACAAATGGCAGATAGACCAACACCATGGTGATGAAGATGGAGGTTTGGCTGAACAGCAAGGCTTTGATCGGAATGTCTATGCCTAAAGCTTCAAAGCCTTGCGCAATGTACCCGCTCGACCCCATCAGTCCACGCATTGCATAAAGACGGACGACAAAACTAATGAACATGGGTGCCACAATGAGCGCCAGCAAAACGCTGCGCCAAGCGCCTTTGCGCTGCGTGATGAACCACGCGATGGGATAACCGATTAGCAGATCAAGGACCATCACCCCAAACGCCAGCCATAAGGTGCTGAAAAATACGCGCGCATAGACCGGCTCTGAAAACCAGCGTTGATAGTTCACAAGGCTAAGAGCAGGGCGGAAGATCATATCTTCACGCACCCAAAAGCTGAACGCAATAAAACCTAAAATCGGGATCAGAATAAAAACCAGTGGCATAAACCAAGCAGCAGCGGCCAATGCATTGGATCCTGAAAACACCGATGCCAGCCTTCGGTTCGCCACTTCTATCTCCCCATACAATGATGGCGATGCCTGAAGCACCGCCACATATTTACGTTTGTGTTTTCAAACCAGATTTTATTGCGAAGCTTTTACTTCAGTCCAGAGATTGACGCGCTTGTTAAAATCTTCGGGTGGTTGCAGCCATGACAATCTTTCAGAATAATCCATGCCAGGCGATTCACCTGTGGTATTGCCATAGTTATATTTCTTGAACAGTTCTGCACCAATTCGCTTTTCGGACACAAAGTTCATCCATGCCATCGCAAGGTCCGGTTCTTTTGCCGCGGCTGTGAGTAACATGCAATCAAGCCAACCAATCGCTTTTTCTTTCGGAATAATGTATTTCACATGCAGGCCTTGATCGATCATTTTCTTGGCTTGCAGTTCTGTGAGTGCAAACATGGCTACGATCTTGTTCTTCTTCCACATTTCAACGCCGTCGTCGAAACCGTTGTAATATGAAAGCAGAAGTTTTTTCTGCTCAATCAACTTGGCTTTCATTTCAGTCAATTCGGCATCGGTAAGGTTGTACGGGTCTTTTTTGCCCGCTGCGAGCGCTGCCATCACCACGCTGTTGTTGGCATCATCAATGGCAATCATCCGGCCTTCATATTCTGGGTTCCACAGGGTGGCCCAGCTATCAGGCTCTTTGCCTTTAAAGAAATCGGTATCATAAATCATGCCCATGGAACCCCAAGCAAATGGCACGCCGTAAGATTTTCCATCAATATGCAGGGCCGGAATATTTTGGAATGCAGTTGTAAAATTGGCAGCGTTGGGAATTTTGGACATATCAAGCGGCGCCAAGAAACCAGCTTTTGCGTAACGCGACACCGTGCTGGTATCGACCACGATCATATCAAAGTCAGCGCCCTTCGAGCCTGAAACTTTAGCGAACATTTCATCAACCGATGCGCCATAAGCGATGTTCACTTTGCAATTGAATTTCTCTTCGAACTCTTTCACCCAAGCGGCATCGGCATAGCCATCCCATGTGTACATGCGAAGCTCGCGAGTGGCGCTTAAGGCAGGGACAGCAAAAGCCGAAGCCGCTGCAATTGCAGCAACACCGCCAAGGGCCTGTCGTCTTGTAATCATTGGCATTCTCTCTCTCCTCTAGATTCCATTATTTTTGGCTCTTCGGCCATTGAATAGAGACGCTAAGTTCAAAACATAAATATGTCAAATAGTTATTATAATATCAAATAGTGATAATTTAGAACGCAACTTTGTCGCTGCCTTTCAGCTGCAAAATCTCGCGCGCTTCATCAGGCGTGGCCACTTCCATGCCAAGGCCTTCAATAATTTTGCGCGCCAGCATCACTTGTTCGGCGCTGGATTTGGCAAGCTTGCCTTTGCCCGCCCATAAGCTGTCTTCCAGCCCCACGCGGATGTTGCCACCCATGGCTGCGGCTTGCGCGGCCACGCGGAGCTGGCCTGCACCAGCCCCCAAAACTGACCAACGGAATTTATCGCCAAACAAACGATCCGCAGTGCGCTTCATGTGTGAAATATCTTCGGGGTGATTGCCAATGCCACCCAGCAAGCCAAATACCGATTGCACAAAGAACGGCGGCTTCACCAAACCGCGATCAACAAAATGCGCTAGGTTATAAAGATGTGAGATATCGTAACACTCAAACTCAAAGCGCGTGTCATTGTCGTAACAGGTCTGCAAAACATATTCGATATCTTTGAAGCTGTTGCGGAACACCAAGTCTCGGCTGCCCTCAAGATGTGCACGTTCCCAATCGAATTTGAACGTGGAATATTTGGCCAGCAAGTGATGAAAACAAAAATTCATTGACCCCATATTGAGTGATGCCACTTCGGGCTTGAACTGCGCGGCAGGCCGCACGCGTTCTTCCACCGTCATATAGGGGCTGCCGCCTGTGGTGATATTGATGGCCGCATTGGTTGCTTGTTTGATGCGCGAGAGAAAGGGCACAAAGGCTTCAGGCGTTTGATCAGGCTTGCCGTTCTCAGGATTTCGCGCGTGCAGATGAAGAATGGCAGCGCCTGCCTCAGCAGCAGCAATCGACTCGCGCGTAATGTCATCGGCCGTGATCGGCAAATAGGGCGACATGGTGGGCGTGTGAATGGCGCCCGTGATGGCGCAGGTGATAATAATTTTGCCTTTAAGCGCACTCATTTGCCAATTTCCTTTGCGGCGCGGCGCTTATGAGCGGCCAATGCCATCAGACGTTTATCGCGCCACACTTGGCGTTTTTGTAGATCTTCAGCAGCAAGCACTTTGCGCCGCTCTGGTTCAATCGTATCCAGCACCGGGCCCGCCCAATCCACGCGGCGCTGCATTTGCGGAAACATGTTGATATACATGCCTTGGTAACGCGCAACGAAATCACGAACACCGCCTGGCGCATTGAGATCAATGGTTTCAAACGGCCCCATGAAAGACCAACGCAACGCCACACCATCACGTATGCCAATATCCACATCCTCAACTGTGGCATAACCATCGGCCACCAAGCGGAATGCTTCTTCGAGAAGCGCACCCTGCATCCGGTTCATAATGAAGCCATCAAGCTCTCGCTTCATCACAAGCGGCGCATGGCCCGCATCAACTAAAAATTTCCGCGTGCGCTCCACCGTCTCTTGGGTTGTCCAAGGGGCGGGCACAACTTCTGCCGCAGGAATAAGATAAGGCGGGTTGATGGGGTGAACCACCAAACAACGATGGCGGCCTTTAAGATGTTCCGTAAACTTGGATGGCAAAAGCGCTGAGGTTGAACTCGCAATCACCGCATCAGGCCGTGCTACCAAATCCAGTTTTTTGAAAATCTCAATCTTGACCTCGAGAACCTCCGGCGTGTTCTCCTGAATATGCGTGGCTTCGGCCACGGCTTCTTCGAGAGTATGCGCCGCCGTGATGCGGGCCAAAACTGTTGCAGGCGTTTGGCCATTCAGCAGATCATTCTGCTCCATGTCACCAAGCACGCCAGCGATGTAATCAACAGCAGAGGCAGCAGCCCCATCCACATGATCCCAAAGCCTAACAGCACACCCTGCCCGCGCAAAACTAATCGCCCAAGCCCGCCCGATAAAGCCAGAGCCGAT
>CAXTKN010000185.1:0-4915 GCA_964244805.1 uncultured Aestuariivirga sp. | reverse complement strand
ACCAGCTCAACTTTAAAAGCCTCGCCCTTTTTCTCAAAAAACACTTTCGCTTCTTCGCGGCTTTTCACTGATTTTGTGAAAGGCTTGTCGCGTTGAATAATCTCGCGCATCTTTTTTTCGATGGGCGCAAAGTCAGCCTGTGAGAAAGGCTCATTGCGGAAAAAATCGTAATAAAAACCATTCTCAATCACCGGCCCAATTGTCACCTGCGTGCCCGGGTGCAGTTCTTGCACGGCTTCAGCAAGCACGTGAGCGGCATCATGGCGGATCAGTTCCAAAGCGCGATCATCGTCGCGCGTCACAATTTGCAATGTTGCATCAGCATTGATCGGATCAGCCAAATCAACCAGCTGGCCATTCACTACGGCGGCAACTGCCTTTTTTTCCAATGACTTAGAGATTGATGCAGCCACTTGGGCCGAGCTGGAACCCTGTTCAACTTCGCGCTTTGCGCCATCAGGGAATGTCAGTGTAATCATTTTATTTTCTCCTCTTGCTCACTCCCACAAACCATTCGCGGGTAAGCCAAATCATTGATTGAAATCCACAATTGCCGCATCGCGCGGCAAGGGTCAACACCTCTCAAAAATCATTAAGATTTTCGTAACTTTTTAATAACCCGCCATTAACCTTAACAGTTCATGTTCTGCCCCATTGCAGGTCAACAGTTAGTGGGTAACAATATGAAAAAGTTTCTTCTCCTCTCCTCCCTCGCCCTTTCGGCGATCATCCCCGGTGGAGCAGCTCTTGCCGCCGATATGGATTTACCACCACCTCCTCCACCTGTGGAGCAATTGCGCCCAGCCACTTATGATTGGTCAGGCTTTTATGCGGGCGGTTGGGTTGGCACAGCATGCATCAACGGAACGATAACAGACAATACCGGCGGCGGCATCAACTACCTCAATGCAGGTTGCGGCTATAAGGGCGGCGTACTCGCTGGTTATAACCATCAGATCGACGACATCGTGTTTGGTATCGAAGCCGATTGGGGCATGAGCAATGACATTGTTCACAACATCGACCCAACTGCTGATTTCCGATTTAAACTCGATAGCATCGCCACAATTCGCGGTCGCATGGGCTATGCCTTTGACGATACGTTGCTCTATGTCACAGCTGGCGGTGCCTATGCGCGCGGCGAATTTAACGGGATCGTTGCAGGCGTTCCAAACGGCCTAAAACAAGATCAATTTGGCTGGGTCGCGGGCCTTGGCGTGGAACACGCATTTACCGATAGCATCCGTTTCCGTCTGGAAAGCGTTTACACAAAGCTTGGCGATGCCGATTATACATCACTTTGCTGTAACGTCACAAACCATTGGGGCGATGAATGGGAAACCAAGGCCGCTCTGATCTGGGCTTTCTAAGTTCATTTAAATCACAAGACCAAGGGGCCGGAGTTTACTTCGGCTCTTTTTGTTTGGGCCAACCGCAATTACATGTTGCGGGCACAGGATCAAACCCATCGCCACCCCATGGGTGACAGCGCGCAATGCGCTTAGCCGCCAGCGCCGATCCGCAAAGTGAACCGTGTTGTTCAATGGCTTGTCGCGCATAGTCTGAACATGTCGGCAAAAAGCGGCAGCCTCGCCCCATGAAGGATGATAGTGTAAGCTGATAGATGCGGATCAATCCGAGCAGCAAAGTTTTCATAGGTTTTGATATAGTGGCGACAACGAAAAAACCCAACATCCTGTTTGTGATGGCCGACCAATTGGCCGCCCAATTTCTGGAGCCCTATGGCCACAAACTGGTACAAACGCCCAACCTGAGCCGCTTGGCCCGCGAAGGCGTGGTGTTTGAAAACTGCTATTCCACCAGCCCACTCTGCGCGCCCGCCCGCGCCACGGTGATGAACGGCCTGCTGCCTTCACGAACTGGGGTTTATGATAACGCCGCCGAATTCCCATCTGCCATTCCAACTTGGGCGCATTATCTCCGCTTGAATGGCTATCAAACCTGCCTCTCCGGCAAAATGCATTTCGTGGGGCCCGATCAATTGCACGGCCTAGAAGAGCGCCTGACCACTGACATTTACCCTGCCGACTTTGGCTGGACGCCAGATTGGCGCTTGAAACAGGAGCGCATCGATTGGTGGTATCACAACATGACATCGGTGCTGCAACCAGGCATCGCCGAGATTTCAAACCAGCTTGAATTTGATGATGATGTGGCGTTTCAGGCCACACGCAAGCTTTATGATTATGCGCGCTTCTCGCCCGAAAAACCTTTCGCATTAATGGCCAGCTTTACGCATCCGCATGATCCCTACGCAGCGCGCAAAAAGTTTTGGGATTTGTATAAGGACGAGGACATCCCCCTGCCCACCGTGCCGCACATGTCGCGCGATCAACTCGATGCGCATAGCCAGCGGCTTTATGATGTTTGTGCAATGAGTGATTACACTGTGACGGAAGCCGACATTCGCGCCGCACGTCATGGCTATTTTGCAAATATTTCTTACGTCGATGACCTGCTTGGTCAATTGATCAACACTTTGGAAGTCACTGGCCAACTTGAAAACACGATCGTCATTTTCACATCAGATCACGGCGACTTTTTGGGCGAGCGTGGGCTCTGGTATAAAATGTCATACCTCGAACCCGCCGCCCATATTCCGCTCATCATCTGGAATCCAAAATCGATCAAGCCGCGCCGTGTCAAAGAGCCAGTGTCGCTGGCCGACATCATGCCAACGATTTCAGCAATCGGCGGAAACAGTGAACTAGCACGCAAAGTTGATGGTCGTTCATTGCTTGCATTGCTCGAAGGTGCGGCAGAAAATCCGGATGCAACTGCGTGGGGCGAGTATCTGGCGGAGGGTGCAATCGCCCCGCTTTATATGTTGCGCCGTGGCCCATGGAAATTTATTCATTCGCCAGTTGATCCTGATCAGCTATTTAACTTGGTTGATGATCCAAATGAATTGAACAATCTTGCTTCATCTCATCCATTAGCTAAAAAATTCCGAAGTGAAGTGGAGGCCAAATTCGATATTTCTAAAATTCACGCAACAGTTTTAGAAAGCCAGCAATCCCGTCTCATGATGTTTGAAGCCATGAAACAGGGCCACCACTTCCCTTGGGATTTCCAACCTCTGCGAGATGCATCCGAACAATACACGCGCAATCATATGAGTGTGACGGAGCGGGATTTGAAATCAAGGTTTCCGCAGGCACCGGATATAGAAGGTAAGAGAAGATAGCGTTTCAACCACACAAGTTAGTTGCCCACCCTCCCAACGTCATTCCCGCGAAGGCGGGAAACCAACTTGGCAGCGTTTCAATCCGTTGGAAGTTGGTTCCCCGCCTCCGCGGGGATGACGAGTTATGGGGTTAGGTGATAAGTAAAAAAATCAGACGCTACCCAAACACATGATTCACAACCTGCGCATACACCACACCAAATAAAACCAATGCTATCACACTCGTTGCCAGAATCTTCTTGCCCCAGTGTAGCGCCAAGGGAGCGCCTGCATCATTGCCCTGCTCTATTTTTTCACCCGCTTCACTGGCATTGCGAACCCCAAATGGCAACACGGCAAACAACACTGTCCACCAAATCACAAAATAAATCGCAATCATGCTGCCAATTTTCATTTCTGCTCCAACTCCACCAACACACCGTTGAAATCTTTCGGGTGCAAAAATAATACTGGCTTGCCATGCGCTCCGATCTTGGTCGCACCATCACCTAAGATACGTGAACCTGAAGCTAGCAGATGATCGCGTGCAACTATAATATCATCCACTTCATAGCAGATGTGATGCATTCCGCCCGCCGGATTCTTCGCCAAGAAAGCTGCAATCGGTGAAGCATCCCCCAACGGCTCGAGCAATTCAATCTTGCTGTTGGGCAGCGTAATGAACACAACCGTCACGCCATGCTCTGGCAATTCTTGAGGTTCAGAAACCTCCGCGCCCAACGCATTACGGTAGAGCGCCGATGCTGAAGCCAAATCCGGCACCGCAATGGCCACGTGGTTCAGCCGTCCAATCACGCTGCGGCAGCCCGGCTGATTAAACCTTCAGCTAGCCATTGCCGCGCGCGTGGCATTTCGATAGCACGAGGCCCGAGCACATGACGTTCCAGAAAATATCCTGTAAGTTTGAGGCCAGCTAAAACATCGCCCGCCAAAACATCGGTTTCGCCGCGCAAAAATGCCGGCAGGGAAAATAGCTTGTCTTGATAAGGAAGCCCCGCTTCGCGGCTCACAGCGCGACCGGTGCGCGGCGAAACATAATGCAATTCTTCAACCGAACCCGTCGACGCACATTTCGATAAATCCATACCAAAACCTAATTCATCGAGCAGGCCCATTTCCCAGCGCACCAATAATGCTGGCCACACCCCATCATCTTCAAACGATGCCATCACAATATGTGCTGCATGATAAAGCTTCGGATGTGGCTCGCGTTCTGGCAACAATTGTGCAAGCGCCATCAATGTTGATAGTCCCGCCAACCTGAGCGGATGCGCCAAAATAAATCCGGCTTTCAAACTTAACGGCTCAACTTGATAGGTGCCCAGATGATCTTCAAGCCTTGCGCGCCACGTCGCCATCACCAAATTGCCGGGTTGCAAAATTGGCCGCATCTGCCGCCCGCGCCCGCCGCGCACCATGCCCAAGCAGCGCCCATGCTCTGCCGTGAGCATTTCAACAATGGCCGATGTTTCGCCGTGACTGCGAACCCCAATGATAACGCCCTCGTCGCGCCATTCCATTTCAGCGTAATCCCATCATCCTCAATCGTTCAGGGTCAACGGCCCAGTTCTCACGCACTTTCACGAATAAAAACAAATGTACACGCCGTTCAAATGATTCTTCCATTTCTTTGCGCGCCAATTGCCCCAGCACTTTAATCTGCGCGCCACCTTTGCCCAACACAATCGCTTTCTGGCTATCGCGCTC
>CAXTKN010000184.1:1862-4927 GCA_964244805.1 uncultured Aestuariivirga sp. | reverse complement strand
TCGATATGGCCAAGATTTCGAATTGAAAGGTGAATGGCCAGCGTAGCTTTGGATGCCCCCAGCAGCGCCAACTCTTCACCCGGCGGCATGGCCGAGGCCTGCATCGTGGTGCGGGTCAAGATCACTGTCTGGGCGATTTCCGGCAATGTGAATTCGGTTTTCAATGCCGCCGCCGCCGCCGCAAAAGCTGGCACACCGGGTGTTACATCATATTCAATTCCCAACGCATCTAACTTTCTCATCTGTTCAGCAATTGCTCCGTACAAAGACGGATCGCCGGAATGGACACGTGCCACATTTTGGTTTTGCGAATGTGCAAGCTTGATTTCATCGATGATCTGATCAAGATGAAGCGGCGCCGTATCAACCACGCGTGCGCTTTCAGGGGCAGCCTTTACAATTTCTTCCGGTACCAAAGATCCCGCATATAAACACACGGGGCAAGATTGAATGAGCTTTAATCCGCGAACGGTAATCAAATCTGCGGCGCCAGGGCCAGCGCCGATAAAGTGTACTTTCATTTTGCATCCATTTTTTTAGCGTAACCGCGCGGCGTGTAGGCATATGTCTTGCCATCGCCACGGGTGATTGATTTTGATTGCGACGAACCCACCATCACGAGGGTGAGCATATCGACTTCCTCCGGATCGAACTCCGAGAACTTCCGTATACGGACGTTCTCCTCAGGCCGCCCCAGATTGGTGGCGACCACAACAGGTGTATCAGGCGGGCGATGATTTTTCAGAATTGCAAATGCCTTCTGCAACTGGTCACGGCGTTTCAGGGAGCGCGGGTTGTAAAAGGAAATCACAAAGTCTCCCTCAGCCGCCGCCTTGATGCGCTTTTCAATTGCCTCCCAAGGTGTCAATAAATCCGAAAGTGAAATGCAGCAAAAATCATGCCCGATCATTGCGCCAGCTTTGGCCGATGCTGCTTGGAATGCAGAGATGCCGGGATGCACTTCCACTTTGATCCGGTTCGGTTCACGGTCAATCAATTCATAAACCAAAGCCGCCATCGCATAGATCGCCGCATCACCGGAACAAACCAGTGCAACACGTTTTCCAAGCTTAGCCAGTTCAATGGCATGACGGCAGCGGGCCTCTTCATCGCCGAGGGGGAAGCGATGTTCAGTTTGATCCGCTTTGGCGTCGCTGATTAAATCCAGATAAAGTCCATAGCCAACCCAATCGGTTGCATACCAAATTAAGTAACTGACTTCCGGGCTTCTTGTTTCTGGGCTACCCGGTCCAATACCAACAATCATAATTGAGCCAGCTGCTCTTCCGCGCCTTTCAAGAATCGGTTTAGGGGCACGCGCGATCGCGCAAGTGGCCCTGGCCGATTTTGTCTTCGGAACAATCAATATTGAATCCGGCCCTGCTGCGGCCAAAGCAGAAGCTTCTGCTACGCTTGGCGTGCCCACCTCATTTCGGACGATTTCCGAAGGGTTCATAATCCGATGTGCAACCGCATTGAGCTCATCTGCGCTGAAAAATCTGGTACTTTCGTCTTCAGTCAAACTACGAATTGCAGGTTCATCTTCTTTGAGATCAATTGTCGCGTAAACAGCAACACTTGCGGGTGCGAGGTTATGTTCACGGAGAGTCTTATCTATAAGTTCTTGAACTTCTTCAATCGAGGTTCCTCGCTCGCAACCAACTCCAACTGCTAGAGTCATCGATGTAAAAACGAGATGCTCGTCGCTACCTACCAAGGCTTGATCTGTAATGGTTATTTTGAGCCTAGCATCGTTCGATTGTGGCAATTCTGAAAGCCACGGAGCGTTTCCGTAAATCGTAACACATTCACCATCCAACAACGATGTGGAAAATTTCTTGTAATCATCGTCATTAAAATTTTGCAAATAATATCCGTCGGGCGAAATATCAAGTGGAGTCCCCGATTTGAAGTACGATGCAGTTCCACCAAAGGCAACTCGTTGCCACCCCAATTTTTCTTCAATCGATTTTGCAAGAGTAGTTGCTCCATGGCTAATACCAAGCAGCGGAACCACAAAGCGTCCGTCATAAGATGTTACAACAACCGGCGGATCATCAAATTTAGTCTCTAAGAAAGGAGCTAACGCTCGGATAACGATGGGAGCTGCAATATTTGTTACAATTGGTCTTCCTGATCTAAAAGCAGCTTGAAGTGCTGGAACAACATTTTCACCCCTTGCAAGTACTAGTTCCCCGTCAACAGCTTTTGAAAGCTTTGAGGGCACGCCGTTAAGATCGCCGCGACCTATGACAACTGGTTGCTTAGATTTTTTCATTTCATTGCACTCACAATAATGGTGGTAAAATAGGGCAAGCTGTCACCTTCGATGTTTTCGACGGCGGTGATTTTTTGGTTTTCATGCGTCGCGTTTTCGATGGCCGTGGATTTTGATAGCAGGCCGAGCTCGGTCAAAATCAATTTCACTTTCCCAAAATGCCTGCCCACTTTTATAATGGCCACGGCTTGGCTCATGGCGAGTTCAAAATGCAATTTGTCTTCTGGCAGTGTGGCAGGCAAAACTTTCAGCATATCATTGCGGCCCACCAAAGGTTGGCCGATTGCGGCGGCTGCGGCGTTGATGGAGGTGACGCCGGGGACAACGATGGTTTTGTATCTTGAGCTCAAGCGCTCAAAAATATACATGAAGCTGCCATAGAAGAAGGGATCGCCTTCGCATAGCATGATAACATCTTTGCCTGCTTCAAGGCTCGCGGCGATTTCAATTGCGCCTTTGTCATAGGCCGCTTCACCAGGCTCGCGTTCCACGCGCATAGGCATATCGATGGCGATTTCAGTTGTGCCCTCGGTGATGAAGGGTTTGGCGATATCGCGCGCGGTTGAATCTTTTCCATTGGCGCAGAGATAGGCAATCACATCGGCAGTTGAAATCAAGCGCCATGCTTTCACTGTCATCAATTCAGGATCACCGGGGCCGACGCCAACGCCATAGAGTGTTCCGGTCATGGCTTTGTTACTTTCCATTGAACGACTGACATTCTTGGTTTCATCGCGCGGTAGGGGCCAACGGCACTTAGAACTGAAACATCCATGCGCACTAATTC
>CAXTKN010000184.1:0-1762 GCA_964244805.1 uncultured Aestuariivirga sp. | reverse complement strand
TCAGGGGCAGGGGCAAGGGCTGCGAGTGTGGCGGCGCGCACTTCGCGCTTGGTCAATTGGCCATCATGGATAAACGCATCATCTGGCAGACCCGCAACGCGTGAGAAAATTTTCGCTTGTGCCACTAGGATACACTGAACCGCCAAAACATTGAGCGGTGACCAATCGAGATTTGGATTTGTGTCAGCAGTGAAGTTGCTGATGCGCTCATTAGCGCCGCCCATGTTTTCCAACACGGTCACTTTGCTACCCTCAAAGCCACGCGCAATTAGTCGGCGACAAACTTCCGCAACTGAGGTTTCATCCTCAGTAAGAATAAGCAACCGCGCATTCGGTTGAATGAAAGCTTCCACATTCGCAGCGGGCCTTCCATGAATGGTGAAGCAATCGCAATCTGGTAGTGACCACCCCATACGCGCTGCCGCCAGCGAGAATGACGAAACTTGCGGTATTATTGACATCTCCTCAAAGGGGATGAACTCCAGCAGCTTGCGCACAATGCCAAAATTCATCGGGTCGCCTGTGGCCAAGATCACAGTGTTGCGGCCTGCGAGTGGTTTGATTTGTTCAACGACAGCGGAGAAAGGTTGTGGCCATTCGTGGATTTCGGCTTTGGTCTTTGGCAGAAAACTCAAAAGCCGCGTTGAACCGACAATGACATCGGTTGATTTGATAGCAAGGCGTGCGCGATTGGAAAGACCTTCCCAACCATCTTCACCCATGCCTACGACAGTCAACCACTTGTTCATTGGATATCACTCGTTAATGCGTTGATGACGGAAGAGGCCATGGCGGAGCCACCTTTGCGGCCTTTGATTGTGGCAAATGGAAGCCCACGTGGATTTGCAATTAGTTCCTGCTTACTTTCAGCGGCGCCGACAAAGCCAACAGGGAAGCCAACGATGCAAGCGGGATTGGCTGAGCCAGCATCAATCATTTCAAGAAGTGCGAATAAAGCTGTGGGAGCATTACCGATTACTACAATTGAGCCTTCGAGATTTTCCTTCCACAATTGCGTGGCTGCGGCTGTTCGCGTGATTGATTGTGATATTCCGATTTCGCGCGCGCGTGGATCATTCAGTGTACAGATGAGCTCTACACCTTCAGGAAGTTGCCGTGCGATGATGCCATGGTGCACCATTTCCACATCGACGAGGATGGGGCGCTTATTTGCAAGTGCCTTGCGCGCTGCGGAAGTGAAATCTTCAGTGATCATAAGTTCTGAAACGATTTCCGGCATGCCACAAGAATGAATAATCCGGACTGCGATATCCTGCGCATCTTTTGGGATGGACGATAGATCAGTTTCACTTCGGATGATTTCGAAGGAGCGCGCGTAGATTTTGGCTGGGTCACGGATGTAGTTGAACATCACTTCTTCATACTCTTCGGCCCCAGCGGATGATCAGCATGAGGATAGACCGCATGGGTGTGGCCGTGATCCTCGTCATTTAAGTGCAAATGTTCGTTTGGTTTTGAGGCGAGTTTGAATGGCCCATCTTGGCAAAGCCCTGTGCAATTTCCTTGGGCGTCACACTGCAAACATTCCTTGGCGCTCATGCCTTCCACATGGTGGTGGTGGCTTTCTTGCACCGCCCCCACTTCAGCTTCAAAGCCCAACACTGCCGTGCGATATTTGCACATCTGGCAATTCATGGCGATGTCACCGGAGATGATCTGCTCGATGCGCTCAACGAAGGTTTCAACTACGGCAGGGTGATCGTTCAGATAGGGCGCTTTGAGGAATTCGACATTGGGGTGG
>CAXTKN010000183.1:0-4929 GCA_964244805.1 uncultured Aestuariivirga sp. | reverse complement strand
ACGATATCAGCATTCACAACGAATGTGAGAACGCCATAATAATCGCCAGTCCAGAAACCGTCTTTGTCTTTGGCCGTGTCTGGGATCGAGTCCCATGTTGAAACCTTATAAGGTTGCAACAAGCCTTCCTTCATCGCCGATGGGCCGAAGGAAAGACCAACGTCAACAACGTCTGGTGCTTGTGGGCCAGTATTGCCCTTGTTTGCTTTGATCGCTTCAATTTCATCGCCTGAACCGCCGTCTGGGTTCAGTTCATTCACTGTGAGACCATACTTCTTCTTGAAGCCATCAATAACCGCGCCATAACCACACCAGTCATGTGGCAGAGCAATGACGGTCAATTGACCTTCTTTTTTGGCTGCTGCTTCCAAATCTTCCATCATGCCAGCACGGGCACCTGAGGCGGAGGCAAGAAACGCCAGTGCCACAGTGGTGTTCAATAATTTGCTTGTAAACGTCATTGGATTTTCCTTGTTGCGCTTTTTGAGGCACCCATTCTGTGGATGCGGTTCATACGACAACGTTTTGCTAATCCCGCTCTATGACAAGTCCATGTCGCTGATTTGCGACAGGTTGCACAACAAAAAAGCCAGCGCAGTTTCCCGCGCTGGCTAAGCGTTTTGACTTTTTCTTGAAAGTCAAAATCGCTGATTCAATCTAAATCGATAAAATCTTATTCAGATTCTTTCTTCTTCAAAGCAGCTTGCAAAATATCACCCAAGCTTGCGCCCGAATCCGATGAGCCATATTGGGCCACGGCTTCGCGTTCATCGGCCATTTCCAGCGCCTTGATAGACACATTCACCTTGCGGGCTTTTGCATCCATAGCAGTAATCAACGCGTCGAACTTTTCGCCAACAGCGAAACGATCAGGGCGCTGGCCGTCACGGTCGCGGGCCAGATCAGCACGCTTGGCATAAGCTGTGATGTCTGTGCCAGAGATGCGCACTTCAATGCCGCCATCTTCGATCTTCAACACTTCGCAAGTGACTTTCGATCCCTTGCGCGGTGCGCCACCGGTTACCGGAGCAGAAGCACCACCAGCAGATTTCGCAGGAGCAGACGATGCGCCTGCAGAACCTTCGGTGAGTTGCTTGATACCAAGCGAGATGCGTTCTTTTTCTTGGTCAACATCAAGAACCACGGCTTTCACCATGTCGCCCTTTTTGTAATCCTTGATCGCTTCTTCGCCAGGACGCTTCCAATCCAGATCAGACAAGTGAACCATGCCGTCCACATCGCCATCGAGGCCAACGAACAGACCAAACTCAGTCATGTTCTTCACTTCGCCTTCAAGCACTGTGCCCTTGGGATATTTCGAAGCGAATGTTTCCCATGGGTTGTTTTGAACTTGCTTCAGCCCAAGTGAAATGCGGCGCTTGGAACTATCGATTTCCAAAACTTGCACTTCAACCATTTCCGATGTGGAAAGAATCTTGCCGGGGTGAACGTTCTTCTTGGTCCAGCTCATTTCTGAAACATGAACGAGGCCTTCAATGCCATCTTCCAACTCAACAAATGCGCCGTAATCCGTGATGTTCGTTACTTTGCCTTTAACCTTGGAGCCAACAGCAAATTTCTCAGCAACGATTTCCCATGGATCCTTATCCAACTGCTTCATGCCAAGTGAAATTCGCTGGGTTTCAGGATTGATCCGGATGATTTGCACTTTAACAGTTTGGCCAACAGTGAGAACATCCGACGGATGGTTCACGCGCTTCCATGCAATGTCGGTGACGTGGAGCAAACCATCGATGCCGCCCAGATCAACGAAGGCGCCGTAATCAGTGATGTTCTTAACCACACCGTCAACCACTTGGCCTTCAACCAGATTGCCAACCAGTTCAGAGCGTTGCTCAGCACGGGTTTCTTCCATCACAGCACGGCGTGATACCACGATGTTGCCACGGCGGCGGTCCATCTTCAAAATCACAAAGGGTTGCGACACATGCATGAGGGGTCCAACATCGCGGATCGGGCGAACGTCAACTTGTGAACCGGGAAGGAACGCAACAGCGCCGCCCAGATCAACTGTAAAGCCGCCCTTAACACGACCAAAGATCACGCCATCAACGCGCTCAGCCTTGGTGGTCATTTCCTCAAGACGGGTCCAAGCTTCTTCGCGCTTGGCTTTATCACGTGAGAGCACTGCTTCGCCCAAAGCGTTTTCAATGCGCTCTAAGTAAACATCAACTGTGCTGCCAACTTTAATGTCTGATTCTTTGCCTGGCATGGCAAATTCCTTCAGCGGAACTTTGCCTTCTGTCTTCAGGCCAACGTCAATGATCACAAAATCATTTTCAATCGCCAGAACCTTGCCTTTAACGACAGTGTTCTCATTCACCGGGCGGTCGAGATAGCTCTCGGCCAACAGTGATTCAAAATCTTCAAGTGTAGGGGTCATCGAAACGGCAGATTTTGCCATATGGGGTATTTCCTCAATTGCGTTACGGCGGAGGGCTTAGCCACTCAGAGCTCAAAAAACGCAAAGCTGCAATGCAGCGGTTAAAGGCATTCCAAACATCAGTTCACAACGTAGAGGCACCGCAAAGCAAACAAACGCTTAAAACAATTCAGAGTGGGAAACCCACCCCAGTGACATCCGGGAGAAAACTCCCGACCTCAAGATTGCCGCGCTATAGCGTAGATGGGGGTGGGGGGCAAGGGTAGTCTCCGCCCTCATTCCACCCCTACTAAAGGGGTGGACAGTCTGCGCAGCAGACAGGAGGGGGAAGTTAAGCCATCGCCTATACATCCCTTAGCCAATCTTTTCAGCGACGACCGGAACCCGGATTTAGCGAATATTAAACTAGATCGGAGTACTTTACTCAGGGCTGTTGGCGGCCTAGATTCTTTTTGAAGGGTAGGACCAAGTGGCGAAGCCAATAAAAGTTACAATTAAGGGATCTGATGATTCTGGAACCGATGCGCCGACTGTTGATGATTTTTTGGGCCAAGTCCGAGACTTTCTGGATATTCTTCGAGGGGTTGAAAAAGCTGTTTCCGATGACGGCGAAAATGAAATCGTTTGGCGAGTAACAAATGCGCAGATGAACAGCCCTATTTGGGTTGAACTAACTCCATTTGCAAAAAATCCTGCCATCTTTGTAGATGATCGCGCTGAAAAGGTAGAACGTGTTGCAATGGAGGGGATCGTAGCTTTTAATGGCGGTAACCAACGGCCATTATACTTCAACGATGAAGTTTTGCAAAAAGCGCGGCGAATTAATAATCGTGTTACAAATGGATTGTCCGATACAAAATTTGAGTTTTCGAAATCCGTTTCGAACGTCCCAATTTTAATCGACAGAGTCACTGCGCGGAAGGTTGAGGTAGCATATCAAGCAGCTCAAAAGCTTGCGCCCATTCCTTACAGAGAATTGGGCAGTATTGAAGGCTATGTTTCGAAAGCTGAGTTGGACGGGTTAGGCCGCGCAATTTTACGTTTCAGATCGCGCTTAGATGGCGTTGAAATAAAAGCAATTGCAACTGGTAAGGCCTTTTCGCAAGTCGAGTCTTTGCGGCTATCCGATGTTTGGCACGGTTCGCGTGTCCGAGTCTTTGGAACGATTAGTTATCGTAGTCTTGGAGTTATAGATGGTCTGAACGCAACTGGTATTGAGTTGCTCGACCAAGGCAAATTGCCTGGAATTGATCAGATTGTGGACGAAGGATTTACAGGTGGTTTAACAGCCGAAGATTACTTGGCGGAGATCAGAGGTGACTAAGCTGATACCAAGAGTCTATTGGGACGCTTGTGCTTGGATTTCTTTTATCAACAAAGAAATGCCCAGCCAGCAAAACGAAATCAAACACCCACGTTTTGAAATGTGCAGGGACACATTAAAACGTGCC
The DNA here is from genome assembly GCA_964244805.1 of uncultured Aestuariivirga sp. Lineage (GTDB taxonomy): Bacteria > Pseudomonadota > Alphaproteobacteria > Rhizobiales > Aestuariivirgaceae > Aestuariivirga. The sequence continues at coordinate 1,074 of CAXTKN010000183.1, read as the reverse complement.
GAAAACGGTGACATTGAAATTGTTACATCGGCCTTCACCCTAGCAGAAGTTTGCAAACGCGCGACTGACTCATCTAGCCCAGTTATAAATCTTGCTGGTTTTTTTGATCAAAAATATATTTTGCTGGTTCCGGTTGACAAACAAATTGGTATGAAAGCACAGACCCTACAGTTGGCGGGTGTATCGGGCTTGAAGCCACCTGATGCGGTTCACTTAGCCTCCGCTCTGGTTGCTAAGGTGCCGGTTTTTCATACTTTCGACAAAAAATTGCTGAAGATGGATAAACAATTTGCGCTCGATGACGGTAATGAACTGTCTATCGTTAGGCCAACTGAGGAGTTACCTATGCCTCCATTGTTAAAAGGTATGCAGTCGGAAGAGCTCAATTAAGTTAAAGCTTGATATGTTGGTAAACATTTCTCAGTCTGGCTCGCGTTTCGGGTGCCCACAACCTCAGCGCACCCCAAACAATCAATTAAAACCTAAAATAGAAATCAATCCTAGGGCCCCTGCCAGCCTCGTACGGCGTGGTTGAAACCGTCCGCTACCCCTGTAGCTCCCAACACAAGAATCGTGTCCTATTGCTCTTAAAACGTCTTTAAAAACCTATTTTATGACTAAATACCAATTCTGGCCCTGATCTCCCCCAAAACCAGCTCCAACGCCTCTTCCACCCCAAGATCAGACGTATCAACCACAATCGCATCCACCGCTGCCAGTGTCGGTGCAGTTGAGCGCTCAGCGTCCCTCGCGTCGCGGGCTTTGATGTCGGCGGCCACTTCCGCCAAACTGGTTGCAATTCCCAAACTTTGCAATTCCTTGAACCGCCGCAAAACCCGCGCTTCAACTGAGGCAGTGATAAAGAATTTCACATCAGCATCGGGGCAAATCACTGTGCCAATGTCGCGGCCATCCATAACCGCGCCCGGCAAACGCTCGGCAAAATCGCGTTGAAATTTTAAAAGTGCAGATCGCACGTCGGGAATGACAGCCACTTTTGAAGCGGCAGAACCCACCAATTCACTGCGCAGCTCGTGATCCTCAAAATCATCGACATTCAAATCCCGCGCAAAC
>CAXTKN010000182.1:0-5097 GCA_964244805.1 uncultured Aestuariivirga sp. | reverse complement strand
CCTATTTAAAAAAACATGGGGCGCCGATTGTGATCAAGGCGGATGGTTTGGCGGCAGGCAAAGGTGTGACCGTGGCGATGAATATGGCCGAGGCCGAGAATGCAGTTCGGGAGATTTTCGCTGGTCGTTTTGGCGGAGCCGAATGTGTGATTGAAGAATTTATGGAGGGTGAGGAAGCGAGTTTCTTTGCGCTCTCTGATGGCGTGAATGTGTTGGCTTTGGCCACAGCGCAAGACCACAAGCGCGTAGGAGATGGCGATGTGGGGCCGAACACGGGCGGTATGGGCGCTTACTCGCCTGCGCCTTGCATGACGCCAGCTTTGTGCGCCGAGACATTGGAAAAAATTGTGAAGCCCACTGTGGCCGCACTGGCATCGATGGGCCACCCTTACAAGGGTGTGCTTTATGCGGGGCTTATTCTTACTCGCGATGGACCGAAGCTGATTGAATATAATGCGCGGTTTGGCGATCCGGAAACGCAGGTTTTGATGATGCGGTTGAAAGATGATTTGCTCACACTGCTGATAGCGAGCGTGGATGGGACGCTTGATAAGATGTCGGTGCGCTGGCGCGATGAGACGGCGCTGACGGTGGTGGTGTGCGCCAAAGGCTATCCCGGCGATGTGGTTAAGGGGAGTCATATCAATGGCTTGGAACAAGACTTTGGTAAAGAGGTGCAAGTGTTTCATGCAGGCACGGCATTGGACGGCGAGTTCATCGTGGCCAATGGCGGGCGGGTTTTGAATGTCACCGCTCTTGGCAAAACACCCCGCGATGCCCAGATGAAGGCTTATGCAGCAGTTGACAAAATTGATTGGCCCGAAGGTTTTTGTCGACGTGATATTGGCTGGCGTGCGGTCTAAATGAAAATTGGTTTGGCTTTGGGGGGCGGAGGTGCGCGGGGCTTGGCGCATATTCCAATGCTTGAGGCATTTGATGAGCTGGGTTTGAAGCCTGCCATAATTGCAGGCTGCAGCATGGGCGCGGTGGTTGGTGCTGCTTACGCTGGCGGAATGACCGCGGTTGAAATTCGTGAGCACTCCATCCGTTTGCTTTCCAACAAAATTGATATGGCGCGGCATGTGTTTGGTGCAAAGCAAGCAAGGCTACGCGATATAATTTCGCTGAGAAGTCTCACGTCCCTGCATCTGGATGGGAAAAAGCTAGCGGATATTGCCCTGCCTGATCATCTGCCGCAATTGATTGAAGAGCAGAAAATTCCGCTAAAAGTGGTCACAGTGGATTTCGAGCGGATGGAGGAAATAGTATTGACCTCTGGTTCTATTCTCGAAGCTGTTGGTGCATCGATTGCTATTCCTGGATTGATTTCGGCACCGCGCATCAATGGTCGGATCCACGTTGATGGCGGGGTGAAGAATCCTGTGCCATTTAATCATGTGACGGAGGGTATGGATTTGGTGGTGGCAATTGATGTGACCGGAAAACCAAAGGCAATCAGCCGTGCACATCCATCGAACCTTGAAATAGCTGTTGGCTCGCTTTTGATCATGTTCAATGAACTTGCTGAATTGCGCCGGGCGCAGACACCGCCCGATATTTATATCTCGCCTGAGATTAACGGATTTGGCCCGGGCGATTTCTTTAAGGTGAAAGATATCTTTGCAGCAGCTGAAAAGAGCAAGGATCAGTTGAAGCGCGAATTGGAACTACGAGTCAAAGCATTGGCTTAGCGGCGCGTCTTGAAGAATTCTCTTAACATATTCTGCGCCTGACTTTCGCCGATGCCACCATAGACTTCTGGTGCGTGATGACAGGTGGGTTGGGTGAAGAAGCGAGGACCGTTTTCGATCGCGCCCATTTTTTCGTCAGCACTTCCGAAATAGACGCGCCTGATGCGGGCAAAGGAAATGGCGGCGGCGCACATGGCGCAGGGTTCTAGGGTGATATAAAGATCGCAATCGATGAGGCGTTCAGAGTTCAATATTCGCGCTGCCGAACGGATGGCCAGCATTTCGGCGTGGGCTGTTGGGTCTTTCATTTCCAGCGTTTGGTTTCCTGCTTTGGCGATGAGATTACCCAGCGCGTCGACGATCACTGCGCCGACAGGTACTTCACCGCGCACGGCTGCGGCTTTAGCTTCCGCGAGGGCTTGCACCATTGGCTCTGGCAGTTTTTGTTTCATGGCGGTACATGAGCGGTGGGTTTGGCATTGGTCAAGGGGAATTGAATTTGCGCATTGTGGGTGGGAAATTTCGGGGCCGGGATATTTTGGGGCCAACCACGGGCGACACACGCCCTACGTCTGACCGGGTGCGCGAATCTATTTTTAACATTCTGGCGCATGGCATTGCAGATTTTACTTTGGGAGATGCCCGAGTGATGGATGTGTTTGCGGGAACGGGCGCGTTAGGCTTGGAAGCGATTTCGCGCGGGGCGAAGTTTTGTTTGTTCGTTGAGGAATCCGCCGAAGCGCGAGGGATTATTCGCAAGAATACAGATTCGTGTGGCGTGATCGGCCAGTGCAAAATCTGGCGACGCGATGCCACTGATCTAGGGCCATCGGCACCGCAATCGCCTTTCACCCTAGTGTTTGCTGATCCGCCTTACAACAAGAGCTTGGGCGAGAAGGCGATGGTTTCGCTGGTTCAAGGCGGATGGTTAGCGGCTGGGGCGATTGTGGTTTTAGAGGAGAATGTGAAGGCCGTGGTGGCTGATGTTGCTGGATTGACGTTGATTGATGAGCGGGCATATGGGGATACGCAGGTGAGGATTTATCGGGCGTCCTAACTCCTCCCGAACAGCCTTTCAATGTCAGTAAGTTTCAACTCAATGAAAGTTGGCCTTCCATGATTGCATTGGCCGGAATTTGGGGTGATTTCCATTTCGCGCAAAAGTGCGTTCATTTCTTCGACACGCAAAACGCGCCCTGCCCTCACCGAATGGTGGCAGGCCATGGTGGCGAGGATGTGGTTGATGCGTTCGTCGATGGTTGAGATGTTCTCGAGTTCGCGCACGTCGTCGGATAGGTCGGTTAATATGGAAGTGATGTTAGCGTTGCTCAAGGCCGCTGGAACTTCGCGAACGAGCACGGCGCTTTCACCAAATGTTTCAGTGACAAGGCCTGCTTTTGCGAGCATATCTTCGACTGATGCGATGGTGGCCACGGCGCCGGAATCGAGGTCGACCACTTGCGGAACTAGCAAAGGCTGCGTGATAATGCCCTGCCCTGCCCGTTCGCGTTTGAGACGCTCATAAACGATGCGTTCATGGGCGGCATGTTGATCGACGAGGATGAAGCCATCTGCAGTTTGGGAGACGATGTAAGTGTTGTGGATTTGGGCTCGGGCAACGCCGAGTGGATAATCCTTTTGTGTTTCGGATAGCTCTTCGCTTGCCAAGGCTTGTAGCGGCATTTGCATTTCGAAATTGGCCTGCGTCTCTTCGGCAAATCCATCTGTATGCGGAGTATAATTGGGGGAGTAGCCGCCGCGAAAGGCCCCTGCTGCGGTGAATGATTTTGACGTATCAGGTTTGGCGATTGTTGCCGCGATTGCGCGGCGAATGGCCGAAACAATTAGGCCGCGGACAAAACCGGAGTCGCGGAAGCGGAGTTCAGTTTTTGCTGGGTGCACGTTGACATCCACGCGGTCTGGCGCACAGGAAATGAACAATACCACCGCAGGATAGCGCCCGGGTGGAAGCACATCGGCATAAGCGCCGCGAATCGCGCCTAAGATCAATTTATCGCGCACGGGCCTGCCATTCACAAAAGCAAATTGCATGGTGCTTTGGCCGCGCGCGAATGTGGGCAGACTGGCATAACCTTCGATGCGGATGTCTTCGTTGCCGTGATCCAACGTAACAGCATTTTCGAAAAACTCACGGCCCAAGATTCGCTTGATACGGTCTTCGCGGCTTTCCAACGGGGGGGCATCAAGCCAGCGTTTTTCTTCGGTGATGAAGGTGAAACCGATTGCCGCGTGGGCGAGGCTGAGGCGGCGCAGTACGTCCAGTGCTTCTGAAGTTTCGCTGCGGTCGGTTTTTAAAAATTTCAACCTTGCTGGCGTGGCGAAAAACAAATCACGGATTTCGATTTCGGTGCCTTGGCCCAAACGCGCTGGTATTATTTCTGATTTGCGGCCTGCTTCGATTTGCAAGGTGAAAGCATCGACCTCACCTCGTGCGCGCGAGGTGAGCGACATGCGCGATACGCTGGCGATGGAAGGCAAAGCTTCGCCACGAAAACCTAATGTGTTGATGCGGATTAATTCATCGTCAGCAAGTTTCGATGTTGCGTGGCGTTCGAGGGCGATTACGATTTCTTCTGGCGACATTCCGTAACCATTATCGGTCACCCGGATCAAGGATTTGCCACCACCGCGAAACACGACTTCGATCTGGTTAGCGTCGGCATCTATGGCATTTTCGACAAGCTCTTTGACCACGCTGGCGGGGCGTTCAATTACTTCGCCAGCCGCAATGCGGTTGATGGTGCCTTCGGGGAGTTTGCGGATTCTCATGGGGGCAGAATAGACTGTTGCCACCATGGGCCACAATATAAATGAGTACTTAGGGCGACTTTGCCATTTCGATAAAAAATAAAACCGCTTTATTGGTCGTTAAAAATCGCACCTATATTCGCGATTGTGCCGTAGTTCGGATTGGTTTCGCGCTTCTTCTTAATGATGGCAGCTTTGAGTTCTGCCTTCAATACATCGGGTCTTTTCGGCTTGCCATTGGCGTAAGTTCTGGAGACGCCATACTGATCGTAGAGATCTGGCTGCGGATTGGCAGGGGCGTCTGATTCATAGAAGGACGCGTTGGAAACTGGCTTTTTGACTGGTGCTGCGGGTGCGATAGGTGCTACCGGGCCATTGGGTTCATAGTTATCAGATGTTTGGGTGGGCACGGCCAATTGTAAATCGGGTGGCAGAGTCAAGGCGTTGCCAACGGGAATGTTGGTCGCTTGGGGAACGTTTGATTTGGCGTTGAGAATAGATCCGCCATTGGAACAACCAGCCAAGGCTAATCCAGCAATAATCACAACCACGTTGGTCGAAACTGATTTCATCAAATGTAATATCCCTTACGCCAGCCTATCGCCCCCGAATCTGGCAAATCCATGGCCTAATTCTG
>CAXTKN010000181.1:0-5143 GCA_964244805.1 uncultured Aestuariivirga sp. | reverse complement strand
GTAACGCTCGGCTCAGCGACACAGGTTGCAGCCTGGGCTCGCACCGGAAATTCAGCAAGCAAGATTGCCAGACTTTACACTCAAAATGATCCAGGTAGTTTGACTTTAATACTTAGACAGTTTGGAGTTCGCGGTGAGATTGGACCTTTTGATGTTACAGCAGCGCAAAATGTCGGTATGTCGGTGACTTGTATGCCACTTACTATATGGAACATGCTGGGAGCGAGCCTAGGTGGCCCAACTGTCTAAAATAACACACAAAAATCACACCAGGTAATTCCTGCGGATAAGCTGACAGACGCTCTGCGTCGTGGTGGATTTTAAACTTCAGTTCAAAGAGTGATAAATATTGCGACTCCAATCGGGATATTAAAACACGATTATTTCTAGACTTGTGCTGATAGAGCAACAGTTGACAGCTACAATTAAATTCGCCAGAATTAGAGATCATCAGGGGTCGTCGGCTGGGAGAAAACACCATGCAGTGGCTTAATGCGGCACTCGCTTTCTCGATCACAATGTTAATATTATCGATGGTGACAAGCGTGTTTGTTGAAACAATTCACCGATTGTTTGGTATGCGTGTGAAGGGTTTGCGCTTAATGCTTGGTCATTTTTTTGATCGCGTGGTAGCGGGCCATTATGCTGATGCTACGCCAGAACAACTTGAAACACTCAAAAATGACTTCATGGACACTATGACAGTCAATCGGGCACCGGCTGGCACTGCGTTCAAAGGGCAAATTAGTCGAGTGGACAACGATCAAAGCAATGACGAAAAGTTGTGGAGTTGGCTATGGCAAGGCCGTCGCCTCGATCATCTTGATGTTAATGGGTTTATGGCAAGGCTTGGTTCGAGTGAATTTGGCGACACGGTTCGCTGCAATAGTATCGGTGCGACGGAAGATGTACTTAAGGATATGGCACAAAAGTTTCTTGCGTTTGGCGATGAATCATCTTCTTTCTTTCAAAGAAGGGCACGATTACTAGCCGTCATCGTAGCTATTGCCGTGTCGTGGGGAATGTTCGTTCATCCATTCCAGCTGTTTTCAACTTATATTCGCAGCCCGCAAGTCGCCGATGCGGTAATCGCGATGCAAGCTAACACAACAAAAGAATATTCAGATATTCAAATAAAAGCTGAAGCGCAAAAACAGGCTTGGGATGAAGCGATTGCCAGGCATGACGATGCAGCAGCCGAAATGGCATCACAGGATTGGCGCGATTCAGTAATAAAAGCTGACTCCAAGTTGTCAACTCTGCAACAAGTCGGTGTACCGGTGGGCTGGACTGAAGAAAGATTAGCCGCATCAGGATTCAAAAAGGGATCATTCTTGTGGTTAGTTCCAATTCCTATTCCAGCTGAAGTAAGTGATCGAAGTATTGCGACAATGCTCTGGCTTGTCTTTGGAGGTTTGCTGATCGGCCTCGGTGGGCCTTTCTGGTATCAGATAGTGAACTCCTTGACCAACATCAAAGCACTAGGTGGAGGGGCAAAAGATCAATCGAAAGCCGATACACCACTGGTGGGCAATACCGAAAATTCTCAACCCCAAACGCCCATTGAGCATTTTAAGGCAGCGGCAGCTGGTCGGGATGCTGTTACCGGCGGCTCGATGGGTGATATGGCGGACGAAAAGGCCTTGGGTTGAAGTGACAGTTTGAGGACGTGATCATGACACAATATACTGTGACTGCTGGAAGAGTAAATTTTAGGTCGGCACCAATGATTGCCGACAACATCATTGCGACGTTGAAGTTAGGCCAAATTGTCGAAGGCAGTGAGACTGCAGCTGGAAGCGGGTGGCTGGACGTAAAAACAACAATTCCAAATGTTCCAGATGATCTACACGGATTTGTTAAAGCAGAACTGGTAGTGGATTCTTCGAAACCTGCAGACAATAAAGCTTCCACGCAAGGTGCGCCCGCCATCGCCATTGAACAGCTCCAAAGGCTCACGCCAAATGGTAAGGCCGAGTTTCTTGGCCCACTTGCGACGAATTGTGTGACTGCGCGTCAGGCACTAGGTTTGGGCGTATCGCCCCTCTATATCTGCCATTTTCTAGCGCAACTTGCTCATGAGTCTGCCGGATTTAGGACCATGCGTGAGTTTTGGGGGCCGACGAGAGCTCAACTGGGGTATGATGGGCGCAGGGACCTCGGGAACACCCAACCCGGCGATGGCAAACGTTTCATGGGCCGGGGCTATTTGCAAATCACTGGCCGCGCAAATTATGGACGTTACGGTCAATTGATAGGTCAACCTTTAACAACTATGCCACAATTGGCCGAAGATCCGATCCAAGCGTTAAACATTGCCTGCCTATATTGGAAGAGCCGCGACATTGATCGTCCAGTGGCAAATAATGACATCGCTGAAGTCACACGCCGGATCAATGGCGGCCACAATGGCCTTGCAGAGAGGACGGCATTATTTCGCAAAGCAATGGAAATTTGGGGGTAACGCGCGTAGAACGCGACCCACAAACAGCACTATGAGTGATTTGCTCACTCGTAGGACTTTGACCGATCTAAGCGTCGACGAGATAATCTTTATAGAGAGAGTATGCCATCGAAGCCGAGATCAAGGCCAAGCAGCCGAATGAGCGAAGACAGTGCCGTAAGGAACAAACTGCACCGCTGCTTACAGACCTGAAGGTGTGGATTGAATCAACGCAGTCCAAAATCTCGGGCAAATCCGAACTCGCCAAAGCCATCCGCTATGCCCAGTCACGTTGGCCAGCACTGTGCTGTTACTTAAACGATGGCCGCGTCGAGATTGATAACAATGCCGCTGAACGTTCCATCCTCAAGGAGATGTGATGACAGAAAATGCTGCGCTTAGAACGCTACAGTTTGTTCCCGGATCCATCCGCAGCTGGGCAATCTTGAAGTAGACAGTCGCTTGCCCCGGATTTTTATATTCTATGAGGCGGCTGGAGCTAAGATTGACTGCCCCTGAGCTATCGATGGCACCACTGTTCATGTGCAACCGCATTGCAAAACGACCTCCACCTGGGCCACTATAATCAGGTGTATCTTCGGGCCTAAACACAATCTGACTTGCGAGATCAATGACATCTTGATTGTTGACGGTAGAGCTAACGACACATTGCATTGTGCCATCGAAACGAACCAATGCTTTGCCAACAACGTCAAAGGTGAATGATCGTACTACCGGAATAGGAGCGGTTGAGGGATCGAATGCTATGCATCGCCCAGAGCTATATTCGCAAGGTGCCTGCGTTAATAAATCGGCCGCAGCAGGTTGTAAACTAATCAGCCAAACCGCTGAGCCAAAGAACAAGCTTGCGCCCACGGATCTATCATTAATCAACATATCAACCTCCAATTAACCCGCAGAGATGTACCAAGACATTACATTGCCGTGCGTCATTAGATCCAATTCAGATCCGGATTTGCATCCGGTGTTTTCGGTAGGCGCTTACAAATAAAGGCTAAGACTGAAATTTCATCAACGACTGGCTTTGGTGCCGACGAAGAATCTTCTACTGGGACTGCAACAATTTTAGGAGGTCCAGCCGGGTTTACAACGTCATGCGTGCCTTCTACTGGGATCGCTATAACTTGCAACTCGGTCTGTGGCATGATGACATCTGATATTCTACTCCGTCGAAATGCGCTGACTACGCCACTTGCTAACTCCGGCTTTATTGAGCGCGTTAGAACGCTTGGGTCCAAGTGCAGCGCCGGTGCATCTATCCTAACGGGTGCTTCTACTTGAATAGTTGCCGCTGCAAACTTACTGATCGTTAGCGGTACTGCCGTCTCCAACGTTGGTGCTACCTTTAGACTTTGCGTGTCTAGGCGGCGAAACGCTTGAATTGTGGTGGCATCAACGGGTGCTGCCACCATTGATCGTTCGGGAACACTCGTGGTTGGCGAAAGATTTAGCTGCAATTTACGTTGCGTAAGCTCTTCTGCCTTGATCGTAAAACGGAGAGAATTTGCATCCGGTTCAATCGACACGGAAGCGCGGTGAGTCACTTTCAAATTACGAACAAAAACGACAGCAGTGACATAGGCCGGACAGCTTCCCGATGGGGGGTTGGTTCCGTTTGACAAGATCAAATCTGGATCATTGCTTCGCCAGATACGCGACGTTAGCGCATTGGCTCGAAACCAAGGTCTAACAAGGGCGACAGAGCGGTATTCGAACGAGACATGTTCTATTCCGCCGCCGATGTTACCATCAAGAATATGTTTTAATTCAGGAGGCGCCTGTGCGACAAGTTTGTTCATTTCCGCCGCCGACATCTCGAACTGTGGCCAAGTGGTGCTGTCTGTAAAATCTCTTGGCGACAATCCTGTTGGAGCATAGCGCCCACCTGGATCGTTAATTAGATCAATGTCAGGCATAAATGCGCTGTTCCACTCCAACCATCGTTTTGAAGGATCATCAGCCGCAGCAGTGACTTCGGCCTGAAGTGCTGCTTCGATTTGGTCGCGGTGACCGAGAACCTTCCAATCAACCTCTGCCTTTGCTAGCACCGCTCTCAGTGCTGGCTCTTCGACTTCGATCCATTGCTTTTTCTCGAGCGTGTCTTTGGACATTTCGCCCGACAATTTGTGAGAACCATAATCTTCGCGAGCTACAATCCACGCGTCGCGATATTGTCGATAAGCAATATATTCCGCTGAATCAGAGTGGGCACCATCAGGGGCAATAGTATGCAGGATGGTGCTAGCATTGCCGCTCGAACCACTTGCGCCCCCGGTGGCCACAACAGCACGGGCCAAAACATCGGCATAAATATCCCAAAGATAGCGATCCCCGTCCATGCTTGCGACCATGTCGCGCGGTATAAAATTTACAGCGCGTGCAAAATCAGCAGCGGCAGCATAGTCGGCATTTGACTTGGGCATAGACAGTGCCGCCAGAGTCTGTGGCGTAAACGTTAAAGGCGATAATATCGGAAATCCGAGAAAAGTACTGGCGTCGGTCGCAAAGACTCTTTTTGACTTTTCAATCAACGCCAGTTGAACAAATGCATCCATTGGGTCACCCCATTAACAGAATTTGCTAGATCCAATCGGCCGCCGGAATAGAGGGGTCGGGGTCCGGACTCTTAGGCATGACATGACATTTGAATCCAATCAGCTGCATGCCATCGATGTTCAT
>CAXTKN010000180.1:3405-5160 GCA_964244805.1 uncultured Aestuariivirga sp. | reverse complement strand
ATTGCTGGTACAAATACGCTCGGCGCATTCTCGCCAGCTTCGGTTGCCAGTCTCGCTCCCGGTGTCACCCAAAACTTTACTGCTATCTACATTCTTTCGGCGACTGATATTAAGAACGGGGTTGGCATAACTAATGGCGTGACCAACACAGCGACAGCCACTGGCAAGAATGGTGCGACGACAATTACTTCGCCTGCGTCGAACGCAACAACAACAATTACCGCTACGCCCAGTCTCAAAATTACCAAGTCGTTTGTATTGACAGATAACGGTGGAGGCACAACAGGAAAGGCAGACCTGAACGAACTGATAACATATACATATGTTGTGGCTAACATTGGCAATACGCCGCTTACCAATGTCAGCGTTGCCGATCTTCATGGCACGCCCGCGGTTTTGGTTGGGCTTGGCGCTGGCGGCGTAACATCTGAAATATTAACAACTGTCGGACCTTTAGGGGCAGGAGCTTCACCGGATTCAACCGCAAATGACGGCATTTGGTCTACTCTGGCCCCCGGTGCCACCGTCACATTCACTTGGACCCATCTTGTCACTCAAGCAGAGTTTGACAACGGCTAATGGCTCGAATGCGTAATGATCGCTTTGCTGGCCTTCCCCTCATGCACAAGATCAAAAGCTCTCTGAGCATCTTGCAGCGGGACTTTATGGCTGATCAAGGTCTCTAACGCGTAATCGTCGCATGCGAGCAAATCCATCGCACTTTGCATAAGATCGGGTGTTGCTGAATAGCTGGTGATCAAGTTAATTTCCCGCCGCCATATTTCCCACCAATCAATTGTGATTTCATTTTCAGGTTTACTCCCAAAAATGAGAATAGTGCCGCCATCGCGCACCGCCAGCATAGCTGTTGCAATTGTATGTTTTGTAAACACACTCAATATGACAATATCGACACCGCGCCCCTCAGTATGACGCTTGGCAAATTTAGTGGCATCGATCTTGTTTGCCATACCACTGTCAGCCGCGCCCCACGCATTGGCTAAAGTTAGGCGTTCTTCACGCATGTCGAGAACCAAAGGTTTCACTTTCAAATCGCGCAGCAGCGGTAAAAACAGAATACCGACAGCACCCGCTCCCCCAATCAATGCCGTGTCGCCTTCCACTAAACTGACGCGGTCAAGTGCGCGAAGGCAGCAAGCAAGCGGCTCCATAAAAACCGCGCGCTCATCTGGTACATGATGGGGGATTGGTATCACGGTATTTTCCACTAGTAATGCGGGCACGCGGATAAAGTGTGCGAACCCTCCCGGATCAATGTTGCTGCTTTTGAACAGCGGATCCATCGGTGCCGAACCACGCTTTGTGTAATGCGAATTATAGTCTGGTGCATGGTGAGCGATGGCCACGCGGTCAGCAAACTTGAATCGTTCCGCTTTACTTTCCACGACCGTGGCAACTAGCTCATGTCCCAATTGCACTGGCTTTTTGAAATACGGGTCATAAACTTTTGCAATATCGGTTCCGCAGATTCCACATGCTCGAAGCTGCACCAGAATTTCGCCATCACGCAATTGTTGCAACGGAAGAGTTTCAAGTGTGACGCGATTTTCAACTTTGCACGTCAGAACAAGATTTTCGCTCATGTGACTTTGCCAATCACTAGAGCGCGTCATAGACAGCGTCGATCAGTCTTCGCCGGCGGGGATCACCATCAGCAAAGCCCATCATGTTGCATGTCACAAAGGCAAAACCAATTCCCGCTTCAGGGTCGCCGAAAGCTGTGGAGCCGCCCCA
>CAXTKN010000180.1:0-3305 GCA_964244805.1 uncultured Aestuariivirga sp. | reverse complement strand
GGAATTTCAGCGGCGCGCCATTTGCGATCATTTGGCGCCGATGCAACAGGTGTGGGGTTCATACATGATTGCGGATAGAGGCTGCTCAACACTTGTTGTACCCAATCAGAGGCTCCAGCTCCCTCGATCATTTCAGCAGCACGGTGGTCTTCAGTTTGCGGAAGGCCAATATAAAATTCGATTCCGAGTGGTCTGGCAATGCTCTCAGTTACAAGTTGACCAATAGACTTTCCGGTGGCACGGCAGAGAGGCTCACTGGCTAAATGACCATAGGTAAGAGCATGATAGGCGCAATCTTTGCCTGGTTCCCAATTTGGCTTCATTGCGGCTAATGCATTTACATAAGGCGACCAAGCATAAAGTTCATCAGCAGTCATTGGCACATTTAGGCCGTTCAAGCCGGACGTATGTGACATGACATGGTTGAGGGATACTTGATCTTTGCCGTTTGCGGCAAATTCAGGCCAAATGTCGGCAATTGGTTTTTCATAATGCAGTTTGCCCTGCTCTACAGCCATCGCCACTGCGGCTGCAACCACGCCCTTGGTGCAAGACCAAACATTGGCAACTGTATCTCGGGTCCATTCGCGCGTCTTGGCTTTATTGGCGTGACCACCCCAAAGATCTACAACAAGCTTTCCGTCCACGGTTAAAGCTACGGCAGCCCCATGTTCCAAACCGTCTTCGAAGCAACTCGCGAAAGCTCCTTTGACATTTTGAAAACGTGGGTCGTGAGTGCCATTTATAGCGAGGTTGGCCATTGAGATTCTGGTTCCTTTTGGTCTGTGTCAACTTGCTAGCACTTAAAAGCCTGCTGGCCTTAACGCCGAATATTCTGTCGCACTTTCATAGGCCGCAGCGATCCTCAATACACGCGCATCGTCAAACATGCGACCTACGATTTGCAAACCAATCGGCAAACCAGATTTCGTAAAACCGCAAGGCACTGACGCAGCCGGTTGTTGGGTGAGATTGAAGGGATAGGTGAAGGGTGTCCAATTTACCCATTTGCCCCGATTGTCAGGGTCGGCTGGTTGGAGCTTTCCGGCTTCGAATGCCACGCCGGGCATTGTTGGCAAAATTAGCGCATCATATTTTTCCATGAAGTGGCGCATCTTTGCACCCAAAGCGGCGCGCTGCATGTTTGCTTGTTGCATTTGTTCAACCGTAATACTGCGCGATTGCTCAACGACATCAGCTAATGCTGGCTCCAGCATCGCAAGTTTTTCAGGCGATAATCCTCCAAGTGCCGCTCTGGCCCCTGCCCACCACAGGGTGCGGAATAACTCTGCCGGGTCGGTAAATCCGGTATCGATGTGAACCACTTTAGCGCCTAGCTCACGCAAAACTTTGATGGCGGCTTTGACGTTCTTGGCAACTTCTGGCTCGACGTTGACATAACCCAATGTGGCTGAGAAAGCGAAGGTCATGCCTTTTATGCCCTTCTCAAGTTTGGCCACATAATCCACCTTGCTGTAAGGCAGAGAATGCCAATCGCGCGAGTCTGGTTTGCTGATCTCTTTCATCATCAAAGCTGCATCGGCCACATTGCGCGTCATCGGCCCAATATGGGCAACTGTCCCAAAGGGTGATAACGGGTAAGCGGGCACGCGGCCGAAGCTCGGCTTCAAACCGAAAGTGCCTGTAAACGATGCCGGGATGCGAATACTGCCACCTCCGTCCGTGCCCAGTGCCAAGGGCGCATAGCCTGCTGCCAATGCTGCCGAAGAACCCCCAGATGAGCCGCCAGGTGTAAGCTTTGGGTTCCAGGGATTGCGGGTAATTCCGGTGAGAAGTGAGTCGGTCACACCCTTCCAGCCAAACTCCGGTGTTGTGGTGCGGCCCACAAAAACGCAGCCCGCCTCTCTTAACCTTGCCACACTTGGCGCATCTTCCAGCCAGCTTTGATTGGGATCAACAGTTTTAGAACCACGCAGATTTGGTTGTCCAATGGTCAATAAAATATCTTTGATCAGCGCCGGAACACCATCTAAAGGACCAAACTGTTCGCCTTTGCGCCAGCGGCGTTCGCTGCTACGTGCTTGTTTTAATGTGGCTTTTTCATCAATCAGGCTCATTGCGTTGATGGTGGATTCATGTTTGGCCATTTGCGCCAATGAAGCTTTGGCGACTTCAACTGGCGATACTTTGCCTTTGGCATAAAGCTTGGCCAACTTTGTGGCTGACATCCAGTTCAAATCATTCGACATCACAACAATCCCCTATTTCAAACAAGTTTAAGTGAAAACGGGAACATAATCACCTGTCAAAGTGTTTCTAATCTGTACGGCAGATGAACGGCGCATTCAGACTTGGTTCCAATTGGTGCCGCTATTCTCTTCCCAACAGTGAAATTCAAGGGTGACCAAAATGATCCGCTACACAGTTTTTGTTCTGACAGTTCTAGGCACAGCAGTAACCGCGATTGCCAATGTGGCGCCAGCCAAAACTTACACCGCTGGTGTAACAAAGAATGTCAGTATTTTTTACAAGTCAAATGGAATGCCATTGGTACTCGAACAATGTGCAAAAGAGGATTGTTCGGATACGCCGTCGAATTCATAAAAATAGCTTCGTCCACAGACACCCCTCTCGGACGAGGCTTTTTGGAACCGGGGCAAAGCACAAATTGGTCTTTCTATCCGCCCCCGCAGAAAAGATCAGCTCGTATCAGCTCCGGTTCCTAAACTGATTAGATTTTTGCTACCCCAAGCCAAATGGTCCCCTGCAAGTCTCCATTGGCTAACTTGAAACCCCGGCGATCCCCTCGTCGGGGTTATTTTTTTGCCAGCTCAGCTTCGATGGCAGACGTGATTTTTTTGCTCATGGGCTCAGTTGGCGTTGAGAACCAATCGATAAACTCGCCAGATTTTGAAAACAAATACTTATGGAAATTCCATTTTGGAGTGCCAAGCATCCCAGCTTTGGTTGCCGCCCATTTATAAACTTCGGCCTCGCCCTGCCCCGATACCACGGTTTTATCAGAGAGCGGGAACGTTACGCCGTAGTTCACTTTGCAAAACGTCGCAATCTCAGCAGCTTTACCAGGCTCTTGACCACCGAAATCATTGGATGGGACACCAACAATAACCAAGCCTTTGTCTTTGTAGGCTTCCCACAGCTTTTCCAATCCTTCATACTGCGGCGTAAAACCACATTCCGAGGCCGTATTCACCAAAAGCACAACTTTGCCCTTGAACTGGTTCAGCGGCATCGGCTTACCATCCATGCCTTGCAGGGAGAAATCATAGAGAATTTGAGCATTTGCTGACATGGAAAAAACCGCAGTTAAAAGGATGGATGAA
>CAXTKN010000179.1:0-5203 GCA_964244805.1 uncultured Aestuariivirga sp. | reverse complement strand
ATGATCAATTGGCAACTCAGCGCAATATTATTGAAAAATTGCGTTTAGATTCGCTGGCGCAAGCAAACGCGCTAAATGCACCGCTCAAAGATTTTACCCAGCAATTAAATCAGCTGGGGCCAGTGCCAACAGAAGGCCACGGTGAGACCAGTGCCATTGCGGCCCAACGTCAGACGTTAAATAGCGCTGTGGCCAGGCTTTCAGCGGCTCAGAAACAATTTGAACTTCTCGGCATTGAGGCTGAGCAAACTACAGGTAAAATTTCGGCACTTCAAAGAACGCAATTTTTGCAGCGTGTGTTCAAGCCCGACAAATCAATCTTCAACCCACAATTATGGATCGACACGGCCACAGGAGTTGCTTCTCTCGGAACCAGACTTTCAAGCTTGATTTCGAACTGGTGGCAAAGCCAAAGTCCAATGGCGCAGTGGACTGGCCTTGGGCTGTTGCCTGCATTTTTTTTAATTCTTGCAATCGCCTATCGTTTTGCAAAACGCGTGATGGGTCGCTGGCTGGGTATAGCAACTGCACCAGCGATTGCCTATTCACCCTTGCGCCGTCTTGGGCGGGTGATTGGCAGCATCATAATTATTTCATTAATTTTACTCATTTCCAATGTTCTCCTTACGACATCAATTGGCTTGGCTGGCCTTTCAACGCCGCGGTTTGATCTGCTTGTAACGGCTTTCGTAGGCATCTTTATTCCAGTGATTTTCCAATCATCGGTCGCCTATTTGATCTGTGCGCCTGGCAAGCCAGAACTCAGATTAGTTGCCATCGACGAAGCCGCGGCACGCACAGTACCAATCTTTGTTGCTCTATGTTCAATCGTCCAAAACGTCAGCAGCCAGATTTCGTTTTTGAGCGATCAACTGCTATTGCCACTAAGTCTGGTTGCTGGGCAATCAGCACTCGCCTCAACCGCGCTGATATTCTTGGTCGGACTGTTATTGCTGATCCTCAAACAGCAATCACGAGAAGTCCCCAGCAATGTTCCGGAGCCGCATTATTTAACGTGGTTTGTGCAGTTTAGCTTTTTGCAATGGTTACTCTTGATCATCGCCGTATTCGGATTGGTTTTTGGCTATTTGGCGCTGGCCTATTTCATCGCCAGTAAAATCCTCGATACCTTGCTGGTTATCATTCTCATGGTACTCGTGCATCATTTGGTGGATGCGTTTGTCGAGTCCATGCAAGACAAGGATCAGACCGTTGGCAAACGCGTCAGGGCCCTCAGTGGTTTTTCTGAGCGCGGAATAGGCAGACTGGCATTGGCCATTCGCACCTTGTCAGATATCCTCGTGGTCATTCTCGGCATACCTTGGCTGTTTGCCATTTGGACGCTGACATGGATCAGCTTTAAGTCATTGCTCAGCAGCGCAATTGTCGGCGTTCGCTTTGGCAATTTTTATGTTTCTCCGATCAATATCCTGGGGCTAATAGCGCTGTTTGCAGTTGGCGTACTGATTACCAAGTTCATAACCAGCTGGCTTGATCGGCGCGTCCTCACCCAAACCAGTATGAACAAAGGCGTTCAAAATTCCGTTAAAACGGGTGCCAATTATTTTGGTTACATACTCGCAGCAGCATTGGCCTTAAGCGCCGGTGGGTTTGATTTTTCAAGCTTTACCATCATTGCAGGCGCATTGGGCGTTGGCATTGGTTTTGGTCTGCAATCTATCGTCAACAACTTTGTATCCGGCCTCATCTTGCTGGCTGAAAGGCCCGTGCGCGTGGGTGACTGGGTGGTGGTTGCTGCAGGCGAAGGCATTGTGAAAAAGATCAATGTGAGATCGACCGAAATTGAAACTTTCGACAATTGCACCATCATTGTGCCAAACTCATTGTTGATTACCGAGGCTGTCCGCAATTGGACACACCGCGATACGCTTGGCCGATTTTTAGTGACCGTTGGTGTAGACCATAACATCGATGCAGAACACATCACCCAAGTGTTAAAAGAGATTGTGGTAGCCAACTCGAAAGTGCTGCGCTATCCGCCGCCCATAGTGCAGTTGGCACGATTTTCTCCGGCAACTTTGGACTTTGAAATCAGAGGCCATGTGGCAGATGTCTTCGAAGGCCCGCAAGTAGCCAGTGACGTTCGCATGGCCATCACCAAGAAATTTGCAGAACTCAAAATTATTATCCCCACCTATTTGGAGCTACCCGTTCGCAAATGACAATTTCAGATATTGATAAAGCCAAAATTGCGTTTTCAAATTTCAATGAATTTTCCGGCCTTGAGTTGATGAATAAGTTGCTGCACGAGGGCGACCAATCGCCGATGGCCCAAACCATGGGGCTTAAAGTATTTTCTGTAGCCGATGGTGAAGTCAAAATTACAGCGATGCCTTTGGCTAAGTTTTACAATCCGATGATGCGCATTCACGGTGGGTTCACCGCGACGCTGATCGATAATTGTATGGGCTCAGCCGTACTCACCAAACTTCCAGCTGCCACTGGCGTCGGCACTGTCGTGCTGAATGTGAATTACATCCGCAAGATTGATATTGAAACCGGTGAACTTATCGCTACAGGCACCGTGTTACACGCAGGCCGCACAATGTTGACAGCTGAAGCCAAAGTCACAGATCGCGCAGGTAAACTTTATGCGCACGGCACGGGCACGTTTCTAGTTTATCCCAAATAGTTGATCGCCAACTTCCACGTTTTGGCTTATAACAACGACTATGAGACTGACACTTATCATCTTTGTTGTATTTTTCAGCTTTGCGACCAATCTCTGGGCCGCGGAAAAGCAGATTGTCATCGACGTCGCCACAATGGTATGTGGACCAGACCCGCATAATATCAAGAACACTTTGGCAGCGCTGACTGGCGTATCAGATGTAAAAATCTCTTTGGCGAATAAAACGGCGACGGTGAAGTTTGATGATCAAAAATCTACCGTTGATCAGATGTTGTCGGCCATGGCGGGTGCGGGTTACGCGTCGCTGGTTAAGCCACAATAGTGGTCAGTCTTAAAGATAGCTGGCGGACGCCATTACAGACGCAATTTGATTCAAGCTATATGGCAGACCTTAAGGCGTTTCTGTTGGCCGAGAAAAACGCGGGTAAAGTGATTTACCCCAAAGGTTCGGAATGGTTCGCAGCACTTGATGCAACGCTTCTCGAAAATGTCCGAGTGGTAATCCTCGGCCAAGATCCCTATCACGGCGAAGGCCAAGCACATGGCCTGTGCTTTTCCGTTCAGCATGGCGTGCGCCCGCCGCCATCTTTGATGAATATCTACAAAGAAATCAAAACCGATCTAGGCTTTGATCCGCCAAAACATGGCAACCTAATAACCTGGGCAGAGCAGGGCGTTTTGCTGCTGAATTCAGTTTTGACCGTTGAGGCCGGTAAAGCAGCCTCTCATCAAGGCAGAGGCTGGGAACGGTTCACTGACGCTGTCATCCAGCTGGTGAATGATCAGGCACATCCCGTAGTTTTTATTTTGTGGGGCAGCTATGCCCAGAAGAAGGCAGCTTTTGTCGATCGGTCCAAGCATTTAGTTTTAAAGTCGGTGCATCCATCACCACTTTCAGCTCATAATGGTTTTTCCGGGTCAAAGCCATTTTCTCAGGCAAATTCATTTTTGATGTCCAAGGGCCGTGGAGAAATTGATTGGCAGTTACCTCCAACATAATTTGCTTTTTGGTTGCCTAAGAATTACACCATCGTCATGGGCAAAATTCGTATTTTAGTTTTGGCGTTCGCTTGCATGCTTGGCCTTGCCAGGGCGCAGGATGCTCCGGTTTTTGAAAGCAAGGCAGCGCAGGCGATATTAATTGATGCCAAATCGGGCATCGTGCTTTATGAAAAAGATGCCGATACCGCAGTACCGCCTGCGAGCATGAGCAAGCTTGTCACTCAGACAATTGTGTTTGATGCCTTGAAAGCTGGCTCCCTGAAGCTTGATCAAGAGTTTATCGTCAGCACTGATGCTTGGAAACGGGGCGGCGGGGCAGCTGGTGGTTCAACCATGTATGCCGAAGTCAATTCGCGCATCAAAGTTGATGATTTGATCCATGCCGCCATCATTCAATCGGCCAATGATGCTTGCATTGTTTTGGCTGAGGGCATGTCGGGGTCGGAACAAGCTTTCACTCAGCGTATGGCCAACAAGGCAAAAGAGCTGGGCCTCAAGAACAGCACATTTGCCAATGCCACCGGGCTTCCCGATCCAAACCACAAGATGAGCGTGCGCGACCTCTCAATAGTGGCGCGTTACATCATCACCAATCATCCTGATTATTACAAAATTTATGGCCAGCCCGAATTCCTATGGAACAAGATCAACCAGCAAAACCGCAACCCGCTGCTGAAAGATTACCCCGGTGCAGACGGTATGAAGACAGGTTATACGAAAGAGGCAGGCTATGGGTTGGTGGGCTCGGCATTGCGTGACGGCAGGCGTTTGATTTTGGTTGTTGCGGGATTACCTTCAATCAATGACCGCAAAGCTGAGGCCCAGAAACTTATGGATTGGGGCTTTGGGCAATTCAAAGTGATCGATGTTTATGGCCAAGGTGAAATTGTATCGCGCGCCCGTGTCTGGGGCGGTTCGGTACATTGGGTTAATCTTGTTGTCCATGATGCCATGAAGGTAGCGTTGTCAGCTGCTGAACAAGACCGAGCGGAAGTGAAAATGAGTTATTCCGGCCCGTTAATGGCACCCGTGAAAGCGGGGCAGGCTGTTGGAACGGTGCGCATTTTGATTGATGGGAAGGCTGTTGCCGATGCGCCTTTGGAAGTGGCTGAGGCTGTTCCAGCCGTCGACAACATGTGGAAAAAAGCCTGGGACAGCGTTTTGATCATGGCGTTTGGCGGCTGATGTTTATAACTTTTGAAGGTGGTGAAGGCAGCGGAAAATCGACGCAGATCAAGCTATTGGCCGAACGTCTTGAAAGTTTAGGTAAACCTGTGGTCTCCACTCGGGAACCCGGTGGGACGCCTGATGGTGAAGCAGTTCGCGCGTTACTCGTAACAGGCGAGGCGGGGCGCTGGAGCGCCGAGGCCGAGACGCTTTTGAATTATGCGGCGCGCGACAATCATTTAAATAAAATCATTAGGCCTGCATTGACTGCTGGCCTGACTGTCCTTTGCGACCGTTTCATGGACTCAACGCGCGCCTATCAGGGTTATGCGGGCGCCTGCACATTTCTTTTGATAGATGAACTGGAACGCTCGATTGTAG
>CAXTKN010000178.1:0-5283 GCA_964244805.1 uncultured Aestuariivirga sp. | reverse complement strand
TTTAACGCTCATGGTGGAGTGGGCTGCATTTCCGTGACTGCAAATGTTGCACCAAGGCTCTGCGCTGATTTGCAAGAAGCAACACTCAAAGGTGATTATGCCGCGGCTCTCAAATTGCAAGATCGTTTGATGCCTCTGCATCACGCTTTGTTTGTAGAAGCCAGTCCCGGCCCGGTGAAATATGCTGCAAGTCTGCTCGGCCTCTGCGAACCAGATACGCGGCTGCCACTTATTCCTGTGACGGAAAGTACAAAGCAAACTGTGCGCGAAGCATTGATCCATGCGGGTCTTTTGAACTGATATGTCCGCAAAGGCAGGCGGCGCAAAAGCTTCGCGAAAACAAGATGGCATCAAGGTCGTGGCGGAAAATCGCCGTGGTCGTTATGATTATGAAATCTTGCAAACTTTCGAAGCCGCAATTGAACTGAAAGGTTCGGAAGTAAAATCACTGCGCGTGGGTCATATTAATCTTGGCGAGTCTTACGCGGCAATGAAGGGCACCGAACTTTTTCTTCTAAATGCAAACGTACCGGAATATCGTGAAGCCAATCGTTTTAATCACGAACAAAAACGCCCGCGCAAATTACTGCTGCATCGCAAAGAGATTGATCGCTTATCGGTCGGTGTGCTGCGCGAAGGCTTGACCATCATCCCATTGAAGATGTTTTTCAATCCACGCGGCCGGGTCAAAGTGGATATTGCATTGGCACGCGGCAAGAAGATGGTTGATAAACGCGAGACAATTAAGATTCGTGATTGGAACCGTGAAAAATCGCGCGTGCTGCGCGACCGCGGATAGAATGATCCTCGTCGCACTCGGCAGCAATCAGAGCGGCCCATGGGGAACACCCGAGCAAACTGTAAAGCGCGCAATGCTTGCGCTCAATAGTGGCCCAACAAAACTAAAAATCGCGTCATCACTCATCCAGACAGCGGCATTTGGTATCATCAACCAACCCAGTTTTGTAAACGCGGTTGCTTGCATTGAAACCGCACTATCACCCCACGCACTGCTACGCCGCCTTCATATGATCGAACGTAGCGCAGGCCGCAGACGGGGCAGGCGGTGGGGGCCACGTACGCTTGATCTCGACTTGATCGACTACAATGGCCAACAGATCACCCAAAAGGGATTGTTGCAAAAGGCACTCGTCCTTCCACATCCAGGTATTGCCATGCGCCTCTTTGTGTTGGAACCCATCGCAGAAATCGCACCTCTTTGGAAACATCCTGTAAACCATAAAACCGCCGTCTCAATGATTCAGAAACTATAAGATTTAAGTCAGACTTAAGCCACTTCCTTCATTTTGAGGGCGGGGACGGATAATCCGTCAGGTGGAAAACAAATGCTTAAATTATTTCTACGTGCTGGTGTGGCAGCACTTATGTTTGCACAAGCACACGCCGCACAAATACAATTCGCACCAGACACATTCGCCATTCTAGGTGGCATCCAAGACACGCAAGTGGCCAGTGCAACAATGTCGAGAGGCCTTCCAACCCAAAAATTCAATGACGATGTTTCTGGTCCAGATCGTGCCGTTATCAATTTTCAAACCACACTCACACCAGGTTCAATCCTGGTCCGCACAGCAGAACGCAAACTCTATTTCATTTTGCCGGATGGCCAAGCCATTATGTACAGGGTAGGCGTGGGCCGTGAAGGTTTTTCTTGGTCGGGTCGAAATCAAATCAGCCGGAAAGCGGTCTGGCCCAAATGGACCCCGCCAAAAGTTATGATCAAACGCGAGGCCGAACGCGGTCACATCATACCAGATTTCATGGAAGGTGGATCAAACAACCCATTAGGTGCAAGAGCACTCTATATTGGCGGAACCGATTTCCGCATCCATGGCACCACACAGCCGTGGAGTATCGGTCATGCCGTATCATCGGGCTGCATTCGTATGCTCAATGAGCATGTTATCGATCTCTATGACCGCGTGCAAATTGGCGCAAAAATAGTCGTCGAATAATTTTCCAACAATTTCTATAAAAATGTCGGTCATAAACTCTCCCTTAACCTAAACAACGTATTTCTAAAATTAGTTAGTTTGTATCGGAGTTTGAGTATGCGTATCAGCGTGCCTGTTGGCGCCTTTGAGATTTCAAAGGCCAAATTTATCGTCATGGGTTTTGCGGCCTTCATGTTGGCTGGTTGCTCCAGCTCCATTGAACGTTTCGCAGCAGACTATTCAAATCCGTCAGATGCAGATCCGGTCTATACCGCATCAGTTCCAAAGATAAAGAAAGTCGCATCGCGTCCGATTTCTCAAAAATATGTTGCACCAAAATATGTGGCACAAAACGAAGAAGTTATCGTTCAGAGCCCAATCAGTTCTGCACCTTTGGTGAAACCAAAAGTTCCTGCGTATGATTATGCAAAGGCCTATAAGGCTCCAAAGCTGGCTTATAATAACGTTCCAGCCCAACCAAACTACGCCGCACCTGCTTACAAAGCACCTGTGTACAAGCAGCCGAATTTCTCGGCACCAGCTGAAGAAACAATTGCAGATTCAACACCAGATGTTGAAGCGCCAGCATATAAGCAAGCCGCGCCTATCAATGCCTCTAAGCCAAAATTCACTTACAAACAGCCAACAACAGTTGCATCTGCGGCCTTGGTTACAGTTGGCCCAGGCATGACACTCTACGGATTAGCCAAGTCTAATCATTTGACAGTTCAGCAATTGGCTGAAGCTAATCATTTGAAAGCGCCTTACACTGTTTCACAAGGTCAACAGCTGCGTATTCCGGGCGGTCATGTGGCTGCAATACCCGAAACAATGAAACCAAAATCAGTTTCATTGGCTGAGGAAGAGCAAACTTCGGCTTCAGCCATTAAACCAACAAAAGCTGGCGGCTCATATACTGTTGCATCGGGAGATACGCTGTTCTCAATCGGCCGGAAATATGGCGTTTCACCTTTCACGATCGCCGATCTGAACAAACTGCCACACAACAAGGCACTGGCACTCGGCCAATCACTGAAAATTCCTGCCGGTGCGAACGCTTCAGTTGCCCAGGCAGCAGCCCCTCAGCGGGAAGACGTGAATTCTGGAGATGCTCCTTCAACGCAAGTGGCGACGGCAGAAGTTCCGGCTAAAAAGCAAGGCGCTTTAACGCTACCAAAAGAAACACCAACGGAGCCTGTTGCGACTGTTGCAACGCCGATTGATGCTGCATCTAGTTTGGCATTGCGTTGGCCATTGAAAGGTAAAGTCATCTCAGGATTCGGCGCAAAACCAAACGGCTTAAAGAACGAAGGCATCAACATTGCTGTTCCCGAAGGCACAAACATTCAAGCAGCTGAAGGTGGTGTCGTTGCCTATGCTGGCAACGAACTCAAAGGCTACGGAAATCTCGTTCTCGTACGCCATGCGGGCGGCTATGTCACCGCTTATGCTCATGCCTCGCAACTGATGGTGAAGCGTGGCGACATTGTGAAACGTGGCGACGTGATTGCAAAAGCAGGCCAAACCGGCGCTGTTCAAAGCCCACAGCTACATTTTGAAGTGCGCAAAGGTGCAACAGCGCTCGATCCAAATAAATTCCTGACATCGTCAACCGCATCGAACTAAAAGCACAACGATCCCCTGCAAGGGTAACCCGGGCGTAACTGCTCGGGTTTCTTGCTATTGATACCTTCGCAAAAGCCCAACCAACTTGCCTTGAACTCGCACCCGGTCTGGCCCAAAGATACGCGTTTCATAGGCAGGGTTTGCAGCTTCAAGGGCAATCGAAACCCCCTTCCTGCGCAAGCGCTTTAATGTCGCTTCTTCGTCGTCAACCAACGCCACAATGATATCGCCATTATTGGCGGTATCACCCTTGCGGATCACCACCGTATCACCGTCAAAAATGCCAGCCTCAATCATCGAGTCGCCTTTAACTTCCAAAGCAAAATGTTCGCCGCCGCCCAACATTTCTGGTGGCACCATGACATTAGCCGTATGATCTTGAATGGCAGAAATCGGAACACCCGCTGCAATCCGGCCCATCATTGGAATAGTAGACGCACGGTATCCGCCATCATTATTAGCCGCAGGTGTCGACTTCGTTCCCTTGCCCAAAGAACCCTCAATGACGTTGGGGGAAAAGCCTGTTTTCTTAATCGTCAAACTCGGTGTGTGTGAATCCGGAAGCTTGATTACTTCAAGTGCGCGCGCCCTATTCGGCATGCGCTTCAAAAATCCGCGTTCTTCTAGAGCCACGATCAAACGATGCACACCGGACTTTGATTGCAGGTTCAAAGCCTCTTTCATTTCTTCAAAAGAGGGCGGCACACCTTCTTCCTTCAAGCGTTCATTGATGAACAACAAGAGTTCGAGCTGTTTACGAGTAAGCATGTGGCGTTTTCCTTGGTCTTGAATAGTGAATCAGAACAAATACAAAACAAACATACATGTTCCGTTCTCGTTCTGCAAGTGTATTCACTATGGACTTCAAAAATCGATCAATATTATGGGAACCAGGGCGCCTTTAGCGACCTCTGGGGCGCCAGGAGGCCGCAGAATCAAACAATCCGCATCACGCAGATTGCGTTGCATCGACGAATCTTGCTTCGAGAAAACTTGAACGACGCGCGCACCGTCTTCTTCATATCGCAATGTTGCCCGCAAATAATCTTGCCGCTCATCATTGGCGGGCAGGGCCTCAGCCACACGCGCCATAACGGGCTCGTCATGCCCATTCAGCCCAAGCATTTTGCCAATTAAAGGTTTTAAAAAAATACGTGCACACACCAATGCTGAGACCGGATTACCTGGAAGCCCTAGAACCGACAGCTTGCCCTTCGTGCCAAACATCAGGGGCTTACCTGGGCGCAGCGCAATTTTCCAAAACCCAATCTTGATACCAGCGCGTTTCAAGGCCTCTTGCACATAATCATGATCACCTACAGACGCACCACCTGTTGTCACCAAAATATCGGCGTCGGCAGCTTTATTAATCGCAGCAATGGTGGCCCGCATATCATCACGGACAATACCTAGATTGATAACCTCAGCACCCCAAACTTTGAGCATCGCCGCAAGGGCTTGGCTGTTGGACGAGAATATTTGATCCGTACGCGGATGATCTCCAGGCAACACCAATTCATCGCCTGTCGTAAATAAAACAATGCGGGGGCGCATCCGAACCGAAACGAGTGCTGCATTGGCTGCCGCCATTAATCCAATGTCACGAGCTGAAATCCGCGTGCCCGCTTGAATTAAGATGGTGCCTTTTTTAAAATCCAA
This sequence comes from uncultured Aestuariivirga sp., assembly GCA_964244805.1. Classification (GTDB taxonomy): domain Bacteria; phylum Pseudomonadota; class Alphaproteobacteria; order Rhizobiales; family Aestuariivirgaceae; genus Aestuariivirga. Next base: position 43 of record CAXTKN010000178.1, on the reverse strand, counting down.
ACCTTGGGGGCGAATATTGCGGCCAAGAGCAGGGGCCTCATGA
>CAXTKN010000177.1:0-5291 GCA_964244805.1 uncultured Aestuariivirga sp. | reverse complement strand
TTATTGAACTTCTCACGAAAATATTTGGTGAGCTTGGCTAATTCTTCTGGCTTCAATTCCTGCACTCCGTCAATGGCTTTCGTTTCGGTCTAACGTCAAACCGTCTCGTCCGCAACTGGTTCCACTTGATGATCCATGGCACGCGCAGGTTCGGCACAGCCAGCCGTGCCAACAATTTTAGCTGGCACACCAGCCACTGTGCGGTTTGGCGGCACGTCATGCAAAACGACCGAACAAGCAGCCACACGCGAGCAATGGCCAATCTCAATATTGCCCAGCACTTTGGCCCCAGCGCCAATCAACACACCATAACGAATTTTAGGATGACGATCACCAGCTTCTTTGCCCGTGCCGCCAAGGGTAACCCCCTGCATGATCGAAACGTTGTCTTCAATTACGCAAGTTTCGCCAATCACAATATCATGGCCGTGATCGATCATAATGCCTTTGCCGATTTTAGCAGCCGGATGAATATCCATGGAGGACACCATCGATACCCGGCTCTGAATATAATAAGCAAAATCCTTGCGCCCCAATTCCCAAAGCCGGTGCGCCATGCGGTGCGCCTGCAAAGCTTGGTAGCCTTTAAAATAAAGCAGCGGATCAATATAGCGGTGGCAAGCCGGGTCACGGTCAAATGTGGCAATCATATCAGCACGCGCCGCAAAGCCGATCTCAGGCTCAGCCTGCAAGGCATCTTGAAACGCCTTGATAACGGAATCAGCCCCCAAATCCGCATTACCTAAACGCTGGGCCAACCGGTGCGCTAATGCATCTTCAAACGTATCATGTTCGAGCACCGCTGAATAAATAAACCCGCCAAGCCCCGGCTCTTGCCTTGCAATTTCCTCAGCCTCATGCCGAAGCCGATCCCAAACCGGATCAATCCGCTCAACTGCTTTGATATTTCCAAGCGCCATATATTTCTCCATTACAGGTATAATAACAGGTTTCCTACGACTTGGGGAGACCACAGCCAAAAGCAATGCCTCACCAGCACCTTATCAAAACTTTTAACGAAATTTTTCGACCTTTCAACTATTCTAGATGTCAGATCAGGGAAGGCACGATGTTCGGAAATATATTTGATAAGGTTTTCGGCAAAAGGCCGGATGTTCCACGCGACAGTGTCATTGGCGCCAATTCAGCTTTGATGAAAAAGCATTGGCCGATTCACGCCCGCGATAGAAATGCGCTCAGCCATCTTGGCGGTGACCCACTGCTCCCGTCAGCCGCTGATTGGCCGCTCTGCGTTTTCGAAGGAGAACAACAACCGATCCATTTTCTGGCGCAGATCGATTGTTCTTCCTTGCCCCAATTCGACGGTCGATCACTTCTACCCCAAACTGGCCTGTTAAGCTTTTTCCTGCTGATCCATGAGGAGCTTGGCGGGGAGGATGAAAACACCTGCGCTGTCAGATACTTCCCTATGTCTCAGCGACTCGAGCGTTACATTCCACCTGAAAATCTTATGCCTAATTATGCCGCAAGGACGTATGATCAGGGGTTCATGGATTTTCTATCGCCTGCAAAATCCAATCTGGCCGTGCGGCGCTTTGGCTTTGTTCCAATTACGTTAGAACCATTCAAAACCCAAATCCACCCAGAGGCCAGTCCGATGGCACCTTGGGGGCCAGCTCCTGAACCAACCAAGGAAAATCTTGAGGCTTATTACGCAGAACGAGAGGCGGCGATGGATTCAATTTTGGGCAAAGAACCCGAAGATGATAATCCTGCGCGATATATATTGGAGTCGAGTTGGCCGCAAACGGTATATGCTGCACGCCAAGCATTGCAACAAATCGCTGCCAGTTTACAAATTAAATATGCCGAGACTTTTAGTATGGTGCATCCGCCTGCGGACGATCAACAGAAATTTGAGCCCAAACTATCCACAATCTCGGCAGATTGGCTTCATAAAATGAAACCGGTCCAAGTTGCACTAAACCAACTCGAAGGTCGGCCAGTCTTGGACGACGCTGGAGATGAAATACGCCAAATCGTCAACGATGCAGTGGACGAAATGGGTGGCCTTAATTATTACCAGACCATGGGTGCCGAAATCACTTTGCTGCGCCAGTTCAACGTTGAAGATGTACCTTGCAGCCCAACAATTTTGGAAAAAGCGCGCAGCCTGTGTCTTGGGGCAAACTTCAACGGCAACCAGATCATGGGTTTCCAGCAAGAGGTTCAGGGAGGTTCGAATGAAACAGCACTGAAAAAAGCTCAGCGCTTGGGCTGGGCAACTATTGAGGCCAAGCCCATCGACATGCAACTGCTGGCGCAATTTGATACTTGCTACGGCGGCTGGGGAACCATGTTTGCCGACTGCGGCAAAGCCTATTTCTATATCCAGAAGAGCGACCTGATCCAAGGCCACTTTGACCGGGTAGTAGCGGTCGTTGACGGCGGATAATTTTCATTCACTATGCTGTAATAATTGACACAGAGCCCTGCACGTTGCTTTTCGATTTCTGAAATCTTGAGGCAGCGCTCGCCAGCGCGTGGTGCTTTTTATGAGATCGGAACCAAACCAATTTTGTGGCCGAGATTGAAAGCGACAGCGACGGACCTGTCTTCGCGACCGATCCCAGACCGGATCAATCCGCTCTACAACTTTAACCTGATCACGTGCCATAAGCATCTCAATTGGTGGGCATTATAGCCGATATTGTAGGATATGGGGAGTGGGGAGATGGAGGCAGCATTGATTTGTGTGCATTCTGCTCGATTACTGACATGAACTTCCAACAACGAATTGATGAGATGGCACAAAACCTGCCCTTTCCGATGATTCGATTTGAACCTTGTGTTTGGATTGCACTTTGATAGGGTAGCTTCCATAATCAGAAAAATTGCATTTTAAGAGAGGCTTAGATGTCCACCTCCTTACACTTCGATCCTGAACTGGCGCGACGGACTGAAGCGAATTACGCAACTCCGGATATCAGCAATACGCGGACGGCAGTATTCCGCGCGGCGGCACCTCGAGGGGGTGAGAGATGTTTAGATGTGGGTTGTGGGCCAGGCTATTTGACCCGGGAGTTGGCACTCGCTGTTGGCCCAGATGGTGGGGTACTGGGAGTTGATGTCAGCGACTCTATGCTTGCGCTGGCCCAACAACGTTGCGCTGGTCTCAGTCAGGTGACATTGGCGAATGTCGACGCTCGGAAATTGCCCGTAGATGACGAGGCACTCGATTTGGCCTGCGCCATGCAGGTTTACTGTTACGTAAAGGAACTCGACGAGGCACTTACCGAACTCCATCGCGCTGTCAAACGCGGCGGTCGCGTGATAATTATGGATACAGATATGTCCGGCATCGTGTGGGAGTCTCGCAACCGGGCTCGCATGGAAAAAGTCTTGCGCGCATATGATGCGCATGCCGCATGGCCCGACCTACCGCGCATTTTGCCTCAACGGCTGAAGAAAGCTGGTTTCGAGCTGTCGCGATGTGAAGCTCTACCGTTTGTTACGACGGGGTATCATCCGAACACTTACGTGTTCGGTTTGGCGAGGTTCATCCATCAATTCTTGTGCAAAACAGCAGGCTTTCCAGAAGGGGAAGCGGACGCGTGGCTGAATGAATTTGATGACTTGGAGGCGCAGCAAACTTTTTTCTTTGCTGTCAATCGATTCATGTTTGTTGCCACACGATCTTAAACCGACCGAAATAGATGGTAGCTTCCAAATAATTTGTATTTGGGTTAGGTGGCCTAAGTTGCCAGCGCATTCAATTCAATTTGCTGCGCCAAACAATGTTCCAAGCAGCACATTATAGTGCGCATCAAATATTGACTTTTTATGACCAGGCGCGAAATAACATCGTGGGCAATGAAACAAACACGCGGAAGATCATTGCAAGTCTGGAGCGCGAGGGTTGGATCATCTCACATGGCGGTCGTCACGATTAGTTTGATCATCCGGCCACCCCAAACATAACTTTGATCTTACCGCGCCACCGCGAAGTATCGCCCGGTGTGGCGCGCGATATTGCTAAAAAAGCAGGATGGATAAAATGACCCAGTATGTTGGTATTCTTGATGGAAGCGGCAAAGCTTATGGCGTGCGCATTCCTGATTTGGAAGGCTGCTATGGCGGCGGCGCGACACCCGAAGCTGCTATCGCCGATGCGATGTCCGCAGCACGAGACTGGATTAGTCACCGTCTCGTAAAGGGTGAAGGCGCGCCCAAACCACGCACCATGCAACAAATTCTGAAGACTGAAGACATTGACGCAGCGAGTAATGAGGTAGCGGTTATCATTCCCGTTGTTTTAGATGCTGGTCGAACCGTCCGCGCCAGCCTGCCCTTCGATGCGGGATTACTTGCGGCCATCGACGCCGAGGCAACGCGCCGAGGTCTAACTCGATCTGCTTTTCTAGCAAGCGCTGCACGAGAGAGATTGGAATTGGTTGGATAGAAGGTAGAGAGTTCGAATGCGCTGCCAAAACATCTGTTAAAACTGTGTATCCTTATTCGCAGAACTCTGCTGCCAGAGCTCAGTCAACGACTTTCCCTTCCGGCCCCAATTATCGGTATCGATTTCGTCGATCACCACAAAGATATATTCTGGATTTCGCCCCAGCTCTTTAACAAGCACATCCGTCATCCCCTTTATGACAGCTTTTTTCTGTTCAACTGATGCGATCCCCTTGGCGATTTCTACTTTTACATAAGGCACTTGGCATTCTCCTGTTTTTGCACCAGCCTGTGATTTAAGATGCGCCCAAAAATTCAACCACGGCTTCTTTATAACCCGAATCCCCCACCGCATTCATATGATTGCGCTTCGGCAGAACCACGCCCTTTGAGCCGGGGATGATCGACGTCAGTCCCTCCACGTTTCCGGCAATATCATCAAGCTCGCCCGCAACGACCAAAACCGGAACCCGGATGGCGGCTAGTGCTTCTTCTTTGATCTTAACGCGGCTTGAGCGGATGCAGGCGGCCAAAGCTTTCAGATCGCTTTTTGTCTGCTCGGCAAAAATGCGGAATGCCATGGCGGCGGGGTCAATTTTTGCGGGGCGATCTTCGGCTTCCAGCGCCTCCGCAATGGCGTCCGAACCGCCCACCCCAGTGATCATCCGCGAGGCCAGCCCGGCAAACACGGCGCGGCGTACCATTTCGGGATATTGCATGGTGAGGAAAGCGGAAATCCGCGCACCCATCGAATAGCCCATCACATCAGCTTTTTCGATTTTGAGATGGCGCAGCAAGCGCGCTGCATCGTCGGCCATGATGGGCGCTGAATATTTCGCGGAATCATAAAGCTTCTCGCTTTGCCCATG
>CAXTKN010000176.1:0-5325 GCA_964244805.1 uncultured Aestuariivirga sp. | reverse complement strand
GCGATAAATTCATTCGCCGCTGCCATTTCAGAGGCCCGCTTAGAAGCCCCGACACCCTTTGTCACTTCAAAAGGCCCAACTCGCAATTCAACTGTGAAAGTTGGAGAATGCTCCAAACCCTCGCGCGAAACCACCTCATAATGTGGCAAGGGCAAAGCGCGGCCTAAGGCCCATTCCTGCACAATCGTTTTGGCGTCTTTCAGATTGCCAGGCTCAGCATTAATTCGCTTCTCCCACCATTTCAGAATAAAGCCGCGCGCCACGTCCAAACCGCCATCGAGATAGAGTGCGCCAATGAGCGATTCAACTACATCACCCAAAACCGATCCGCTGCGTTGAACGCCATTTTTCTTTTCAAAAAGCCCGAGCAGAATGAATTGATCTAGGCCCATTGCGCTCCCAACCGCCGCACAGGTTTCGCCGCGCACCAGTAAACTTAATCTGGCTGCCATCTGGCCTTCTTGCTCGTTGCTATAACGCGTGAACAATTCCTCAGCGATGATCAAACTGAGCACGCGGTCACCGAGAAATTCTAATCGCTGGTAATCAGGTTTCTTCGCATTGCGGCTGCCATGGGTAAGCGCGTTTCTGCAAAGTTCTCGGTCGCGAAATTCATAGCCGATCAACTTTTCAAGTTGGTGAATTGCATCTTTATGTTCGCGCGGCAAGATACCTCAAATCCAATGGAAGAAGCGCGACCAACGGATCTGCATTGGCCATTCCCAAATACGAGCAAGGCTGGCACCGGGTTGGAATGAGAAGAATACAATGTCGGCCTTACCCACAAAGTTTTCGATTGGCACGTAACCGACTTTATCAAGATAGCGCGAATCTTGGCTGTTATCGCGGTTATCACCCATCATAAAATAATGGTTGGCCGGAACCACATATTCTTCCGTGTTGTCAGGCGGTCCCACGCTCGTGCCAAAATCAAGAACATTATAAGTCACGCCATTTGGCAAAGTTTCGCGGAACTGTGAAACGGACGCACCACCGCCAGTTTCGTCATTTGGATCGACATAATCCTCAACGCGTTCTTTCTTCACTTCTTGCCCATTTATGAACAAAACCCCTTGTTTCATCTGAATCACATCGCCGGGCAAACCGATGACGCGCTTGATATAGTCAACTGTCAAATCTTGCGGATATTTAAACACGGCCACATCGCCACGCTTTGGCGTATCAGCCAAGACCATGCGGCCGGGAAAATCGACAGGGCAACAATTCCAGGGATTGGCTACAAAAGGCGGGAAGGAGAAGTTAAACGAATACTTTCCGTATCCATAAGAAAGCTTTGAAACAAATAGATAATCACCGATTTTCAAAGTCGGATACATCGATGCGGATGGAATATTGAAAGGTTGGAAAAAAAAGGTGCGCACAAAAAATGCTATCGCCAGCGCTTGGATGATAACCTTAAATGTCTCCCAAACGCCTTCTTCCTGCTTTTTGCCGGATGCACGTGCTGCAGCAACGCTTTGATCGTTTTTATTCATGCTTCCCAAAGGCCGCTTGATGCGTGCCCCCTTTTCAATTGTCGCTTATATACAATTTTCATGATGTGCGATGCAATCTTGGCCAGTTCAAGGCTGATAACTGTTGCACACTTATCACACTCAGTTGGCTTCGATGATCACCATCGCCTGCGCATAAGGAAAGTCATCGGTGATCGTCAAATGAACTTTTGGAGACATTCCAGCCGGAACCAATCGCTGTAACTGCTCGAGTGCCCCACCGGTTAGAACCATCGTCGGCCGTCCAGATGGTTCATTCACAACGCCCATATCTTTCCAGAATACGCCACGGTTAAACCCGGTGCCCAGCGCTTTCGAACAGGCTTCTTTCGCAGCAAATCGTTTGGCATAAGACGCAGCCCGTTGCGCGCGATTGTCCGATTTTTTCTTTTCTATTTCTGTAAAAATCCGGTCGCGAAACCGATCACCAAATTTTTCAAGCGTCTGCTCCACCCGCCTGATGTCGACCATATCATTGCCGATACCGATGATCATGTTTTGAGATTCCGGCTGCCAGGTTTGATTGCTGGAATGGCCGCAAGCTCAGGCGGCAATGCATCGGCGGGATAAGCTGGAATTTCCAGAGCGGTTAAGGCACAGAGCGGAACACCTACATCTGCCTTGCCGCCCGAACGATTGATCAAACACGCCGCCGCAACACAAATGCCACCGGCTTCTTCAATGGCCGAAATACACTCGCGGGATGACAAGCCCGTGGTCACGATATCTTCAACCATCAAAACCTTCGCACCATTTTCAATGTTGAATCCACGACGCAGAGCAAATTTCCCGTCAACGCGTTCGAAAAAAATGGCTGGCACATTGAGTTGCCGTCCCATTTCATAACCGACAATGACGCCGCCCATTGCAGGTGACGCAACGAGGTCGACCTGCTGTCCACCTGCGCGAACTGCATCTGCTAAACTTGCACACAAACGTTCCGCGCGTTTGGCATCCATCAAAACCCGTGCGCATTGCAGATAGCGTGCAGAATGCAAACCAGACGACAAAACAAAATGCCCTTCGAGCAACGCACCTGCTGCGCGAAACTCATCCAATACTTGCTCATGTGAAAGCATTACCCAGCCACCCTCGTCACCTCTGAAACCAACGGCCTGCTCTTTAAACCGTTCATAATGTCATTCAAGTGCCGGTTATCAAAAACTTCGAGCAAAATGGTGAGCTCAAAGAAATCGCGTACGCCGTGCCGTGCCTGCATCTGGAGCTCATCAATATTACCGCCATGTTCGCCGATCAATTGCGTGACCTGCCCTAATGCCCCAACTTCATTGATCAAAATAACTTTGATGCGCGCTGGAAAACGCATGCCCTCCTCCGCCACACCCCAAGCCAAATCCACCCAGCGTTCGGGCTGTTGGTCAAACTGTTCCAGCGCCTGTGCAAAGATCGGATAAATCGTAATGCCCTCGCCCGGCGTCGAAATACCGACGATGCGCTCACCCGGAACAGCGCCAGTAGCGGCATGAATCTTCAATGCAACATTGGCCGCCGCACCGCGCACGGGCAGCGACATGCGCCCTTCGGTAGCGCCCTTCTTCGACGTTAATTTGCGCCGCGATGCCCTGATTTCTTTTTCATCAACGGCAAGGCCCATCGCTTTCAGAACATCAAGTCCCGAAAGTTCCCCGCGCCCGACTGCGGCCAAAGCATCATCAACATTTTTATGACCAAGACGTGGAACAGCAGCGGTGAGTTCCTTATCGACGAGTTCATGTTTCTGCTTCTTCAAAAGCGCTTCAATAATTTCGCGACCCAAACCTGCAAACTGTTTACGAATGGCCGCACGCGTTGCACGCCGAATGGCCGCTTTGGCTTTACCCGTAATCGCAATCGCTTCCCAAGCCGGCGGTGGCACCTGCGCATCTGAACGCACGATAACCACTTCATCACCATTCTTAAGCTGGGTGACCAATGGCGCGTGCCTGCCATTTATTTTGCAACCAACACAGCTATCGCCAATCGACGTGTGCAAAGCATAAGCAAAATCAATCGGCGTTGCACCGCGCGGCAAGGCGATCAATTGCCCCTTTGGTGTGAAACAAAAAACCTGATCATGGAAAAGTTCAAGCCGCGTATGTTCCAAAAATTCCTTGGGGCTGTCGCCTTCCTGCAGAACTTCCATCAAATGCCGAAGCCAACGATAGGCGTTGGATTCAGCTGCAGGCACGCGAACTCCCAGTTGCGCCAGCTTGGCCTCGCCCACATCCTTATAAAGCGCATGCGCCGCAACACCGCGCTCGGCAATCTCATGCATCAGCTTGGTGCGAATTTGCATTTCAACACGCATCGAATGCGGGCCAATCACGATGGTATGCAGCGAGCGATAATCATTTTGTTTGGGATTGCTGATATAGTCTTTGAATTTATCAGGCACGGCGCGCCACGTCTGATGGACCATGCCTAAAGCCAAATAACAATCATCCACACTTTCAACCAAAACCCGAAACGCGAAAATATCGGAAAGCTGATCAAGTGCCAGATGCTTGCGCTCCATTTTGCGCCAAATTGAATAGGCCCGCTTTTCGCGGCCCTTGACCGACGCGTTGATGCCGTGGCTGGCCAGCTCCTTGGTCAGCGCCACTTCAATCTCGCGCAGCATATCGCCGCTCTCTTCGTGCAAACGCGCTAAACGATCAGCGATAACTTTATTCGCATCAGGATTGAGAATCTTGAAAGCGATATCTTCCATCTCGTCCCGAATAAGCTGCATGCCCATGCGCCCTGCCAGCGGCGCATAAATATCCATTGTCTCTTGCGCCACACGCGCGCGCTTTTCGGGCTTCACATGATTGAGGGTGCGCATATTGTGCAACCGGTCAGCCAGCTTCACCAACAACACGCGCACATCTTTCGACATCGCAAGCAGCAACTTCCGCAAATTCTCAGCCTGAGTTGCTTCCTTGGTCACCATATCAAGCTTGGCAATCTTGGTCAGCCCATCAACCAGCGAGGCAATCTCCTCGCCAAACTTCTCAACAATCTCCTGATGCGTGGCCTCCGTGTCTTCCACCGTGTCATGAAGAAGTGCCGCCACAATGGTGGCCGTATCAAGTTTCATATCAGCCAGAATGGCGGCCACTTCCAAGGGGTGGTTGAAATACGCCTCACCCGAAGCCCGTGTCTGCGTGCCATGGGCCTTCATGGCATAGATATAAGCGCGGTTGAGCATATCCTCATCCGCGTCCGGGTCATAATTCGTCACCCGCTCAACCAACTCATATTGGCGCATCATGTGGCTACCATATAAGAAAAAAGGCCGGACGCTAGGGGTTTGCGCGGGGGATGGGGTTTTGGGATGGGCGGGGTATAAAATATGATTTATTTCTAATAAATAGGATTTAAAGATTGCCAAACGGATTTTTTAGGTCTATATACAGGACATGAAAGGAGATCGATTTTGGTGTTTTTGGCTATAGTATTGATATTAGTTGGGATTTGGGAGCGCCAGTTGCGCGATGCCATTGTTTTTCCGAGGGGCAAAGCAACACAGCCTGTAAAATCATTCAGCAAGAACGCAGGAATTTTGCAGGTTGATCTGCGTGGTATTAGATTTGGCTCAATCAGTTTAGCGACGACCATAAGTGTGATTGCCAATGCATACCAAACTATGACCAATGGGTCGGGTTGTTTAGTAGCTTTAGCAAGACTCATTTCTTATAATTTTGGTATTAACAAAGCGGTAAGTGAGACATCACGAAGTCGATATGTTAGAAAGCCTGAACTCTGCCTATGTACGAATAGCAATATGAGAAACTTTAGTGACAAAATAAAATGCACTGTCACCGTAACC
>CAXTKN010000175.1:0-5363 GCA_964244805.1 uncultured Aestuariivirga sp. | reverse complement strand
ACCCAAGCCTGGCGTGATATTGTGCGCACTGAAGCTGAGCCAACAAACTATCACAAGTTTATCTCAGCAATCGTTGCAGGCAAAAACGGCGACCCATCTTTCCGCCGCGCTGCCGACCTGCAAAAGATATTAGACGCTTGCTTTTCAAGCGAAGCGTCAAATGCGATGAAGCTATAAGTCCTCTCCCGCTTCGCGGTAGAGGACCTTATTTCTCATTCTTGTTTGAATCCTTGTGGGCACGAACCACTGCTTTGGTCTGTTCTTTGCGCTTTTTCATATTGGCCTTCAGAGCCTCGGCCTCGCGTTTTTTCCGCTCTAAAGTTCGTTTCGGCACAGGTTTATTCGTCATAAGCCAAGATACATCACGAAGGGTTGCGAAACGCAAGCACTTGTGGCATGTGAGCCGCCTAATGCTGCGGTAGCTCAGTGGTAGAGCACACCATTGGTAATGGTGAGGTCGGGAGTTCAATCCTCCCTCGCAGCACCAGCCTGTTCAGAAGTTTTTGAGATTGGAGAAATTGCGCTATAAGTGTTAGCGCAAATCACGGCGCTTCACCGAAACAGAAAAAATCAAATCTAAGGTCAAGATCATGAAACTTTCCGGCAGCCAAAACATTCCAGCCCCGCGCGAAACTGTTTGGAAAGGTTTGAACGATCCAGATATTTTGCAGCAATGCATTCCCGGTTGCAGCAAGATTGTGACGACAGCGCCCAACGAATTCAAAGCGACTGTCACCATTAAGCTTGGCCCAGTGAAAGCTAATTTCAGTGGGCAAGTGAGTTTAAGTGAATTGAACCCACCTGAAAGTTACCGCATCTCTGGCAAAGGCGATGGTGGATTTGCTGGCTTTGCCACAGGTGGCGCCAGCGTCAAGCTCACCGCGCTGAGTGCCACTGAAACTCAAATGGATTACGATGTTGATGCGCAAATCGGCGGCAAGCTGGCCATGCTGGGTTCGCGCCTTGTCGATTCAACGGCGACCTCTCTGGCCAACCAGTTTTTCACAAAATTTGGCGGTTTGATGAAGGCAGCAGCGTCTTCCCCTAAAGTCAAAGCCAAACCAAAGGCGAAACTGCCTGCAAAGAAACCTGAAAAAAAAGCCGCCGTTAAAGCGACAAAAAAACCTGCAAAGAGAGTCGACAAAAAGAAATAGCTTTCGCCATTATCATCGATTCTCTCGCTCTAATTTATTATTTCCATCTGGCTGTTGCGTTATCATCGCTCAACTTTGCTTCAACCCAATGCGCATTTCTGCCGTCTTCTTCCAGCTTCCAGAAGGGCGCTTTGGTTTTCAGCCAATCCATCAAAAATTCACAGGATTGAAACGCGGCTTCACGATGACTGGAGCAGGTGATCACCAATACGATATCATCAGCAGGAAGTAGTTTGCCAAAACGGTGAATGATCAAACAATCGGAAATCGGCCAACGTGCGCGGGCCTGAGCTTCAATTTCAGTGAGAGCCTTTTCCGTCATGCCGGGATAATGTTCTAACGTCATCGTTGAAACATCCTGCCCGTCTGACCGATCACGAACACTGCCAACGAACATCGCAGTGGCACCAATATCAGTCCGACCCGCTTTCAGCCGCGCATATTCCTGCCCCACATCAAAGGCGTGTTCCTGAACAATAATCATTTATGCAATTTGCGCCGGATTGAGCGTTTGATCAATGCCACTATTTTACCAATACAAAATGGGGCTTGGCCCATGGCCCATCGATTTTAACCTTTGCAGGAGTGCCATCAACGCGGTTGAGGTTCGTGTTCGCTACCAAATTCAACGCCTGTCTCAAAACATCCACTTCACCTGTCACAGCAATTTTTACGCCAGGTGCCGTCAAACTGGCGGTTTCAACAGTAGCCACACCATCATCAACTGCAAACTTTGTTTTGAAGGCAGTGGGACTGGTCGTTTCCCCCTGCCAACCATCACCAGGCTCTGCCAGCACATGGGCCCCAAGCTTGGCCATATCAACGCCGTTCAATGTGGCGGCTTCGGATTGCGCTTCGAAATTGCCCTTCAGTGAGCCGATCATAGCAGATGGGCTAGCGCCAGTTGCGTTCAGAGAACCATTCACGGTGATCGGCCCAGACAGCCAATTCATCTGCACCAAACTTTTCATAAAAGACTCAGCCTTTGGCAACGCCAACGCGAAATTCAAATCTAAAGTAGCTGGTGATTGATGGGCATCCAAGTTTACATCGAAATTGCCAATATCAGCATTCTTAATTTTCGCATTGAATGTGCTGTCTTTGAGCTGCCCTTGAATCTCCGCAGGGCCAATCAAGAATTTGCCATACTGCAACTTATTCGCGGTCAATCGAAATTGGGCATCAATTGCTCTGAGATCGGTGAAATCAAACGGCTTGTCATTCCAACTCCCATTCGGCGCGGCGTTCTCTGGAATTGGCGCATAGAGATTGGTGTCTAAATCATCAACTGTGAGATCAAGCGTGAAATTGGGCCTGACCCCAGCATTCGAAAAAGAAACATCGCCTTGTGCTTGCATTTGTGCCAGACGAATATCAGCTTTTTTGAGTAAGAAAATTGAACTTTCAGATTCAATACCTGCGGTGATCGATAGCGGCTGCGTTGTTTGCATGCCTTTAAGATCAGCACCCAACCACTTGAATAATCTTGCTGCATCAGCCGTCTCAACAGTTCCTATCCCAGCAAGATCAATGCCTTTGGCCGCAACAAGACGGCCCGTAAAACCAAACGAAGCGCCCGCACCCTCCAAGTTGAAATCAAAAGGCGAGCCCTCGCCAAAGGCGCGAGTCAGCGACTTCAAATCTCCGGAAAAATGAACCCGTTGCTGTGCCAGCAGTCCGGACGCTTTGAAAGTAATTTCGTCTTGTGTATCAACGTCGATCAAACCATCCATCATCATCAGACTGAAATTCTTGGCCGTTGCATCATTTTGATAATTAATGCTGCCGTCCTTTAGGGTGACATGAAGTGGTGCCGGCAGCTGCTCATTTGCATTCGTTTTCGCATCTGAACCTGATTGAGGAAATCCAGTCTTTGAACGCCCTTGAGCATCCACGCTGAAATTGAATATCGGTCGTTCAAGTTCGAAATTATGAGAGGACGCCTGCGCGCCTAAAATTTGCATGAACGTAATTGGGAATGTCAATTTTTTTGCGGTGACCACGTTTCCCCAACTCACATCATAAAGAGTAATTCCAAAATGTGGCGAAAACTGCAAAGCATGGCCACCCGAAACACTGAGCAAGTTACCGGTGCGATTAAGTATTGCGCCCTGTGCGCGCTGTTCCAAAATATTTGGCAAAAACACAAAAAGCCAAATGGCAACCGTCAAAACAACCAATATGAAACTGAAGAAGACGTAGCTTAAAATTCTATTCATGAAGGTGCCTTATAATCGAACTTGCGGCATTTTCATGAATCGACAAATCACAAGGCAATTATTCCGCCAGAACGCGGGTGGTTGGAAAGGTAATCTCGATCAGTGTGCCTTGGCCTTGTTCGCTGCTCAGTTCGAATTTGGCGCGGTTTGCTTCAACCAAAGCCTTGGTAAGTGGCAGGCCGAGGCCAGTTCCTTGGGTTTCGCGGCCTGCTGTTTCAACACGCTTAAACGGTTCAAGTGCATCCAAAATTTGAGCGGCATTCATGCCAATTCCAGTATCTTTGAGTTTCACGGTCAACTCACCGGAAGGTGCCACACTAGCCGAGATTATAACTTGCCCACCTGGATCCGTAAACTTGATGGCATTTGATAACAAGTTTAGGAACACCTGGCGCATGGCGCGCAAATCAGCAACCACGCGCGGCAATTTATCGGGAAATGATTTTCTAACCAAAACCCGCCCGCGAGTTGCAGTTTCTTGCAGCAGCTTAATGGCATGATCGGCACATTCGGCCACATTCACAGCCGTAAAATTAAGCTCCATCTTTCCAGCTTCAATTTTGGAAAGATCAAGCAGGTCATTGATCAATGCCAATAAGTGGCTTCCACTGGCATGAATATCATTCACATAGCCGCGATATTTGTCATTTTTAATGTCGCCAAACTGGCCAAGTCGCATCACATCGGAAAAACCCATGATGGCATTGAGAGGTGTGCGAAGTTCATGAGATATGCGGGCCAGAAATTCTGATTTTTGCTTCGATGCAGCTTCGGCATTTTCTTTGGCCTCACGCAATTCCTTCTCAGTGCGCTTCCAACTGGTGATGTCGCGCATCACCGCGCAAAACGCAGCCGCTGATTTATGATTTTGCAATTTACCAATTGTCAAAAACAGAGGCACAGTGCCACCCTGCTTGACAACCGCCATCACTTCACGTCCGTCATTAAAGACAGCGCCAAGGCCCGGCCCGTGTAGCCCGGCGAAATATTGCTGCAAGATTTTACGACTATCACTCGTAAAATAACTAGCCAAAGGCTTGGCCTTCACTTCCGCACTGCGGTAACCAAAAAGAGATTCAGCGCCCGCGCTGAAGCTTAATATAACTCCACTCTTGTCAAGTGTTACGATTCCGTCTGAAGCGATATCAAGAATACTATTGAGTTCAGCTTCGGCCGCTTGGCTTGAATGATCAAGGTTGTCAGACTGAGCAATTTCAATAGTTGGAATAGGGGCTTCCTCAACAATTGCAATTGGAACTTCCGGCAAGGTAATTTCTGGTACGATGACAGTGGGCGTCACTTTTTCTGCTGGTTTTGAAACACTCAATATAAACTGGCGGGCTGGTCCATTTATCCAGGGAATGCTGCTTGTTGAAACAGCAAATTTGAGCCTCTGCTTTTCTGAATTTTCAATCTCGAAAGTGTAATTTGATGAAGATGAGTCTAAGATTTTTTTGAGCAAGCTCGTATTTTGAAACAATTCGGATGAAAGTTTCAAACCCAGCAATTGCAAAGCCTTTTGCGATGCATAAACGGGTTCATTATCCTGAGCAATAATCAAAGCAGCGCCAGAGCCTTCCAATGCATTCACAACGGCGCGCGGCGGTTGGGCTGCTGGAGATAATCGGGCGGGATTGCTTGGTTCAGCCTTTGGCAAAACCAGTTCAGCCTTTACTTTCTCTAGTGCAGGCTTTCCCTCAGAGTTGGCAATGGCATCATTCAAGCTGCGCGCTAAAGCTTCAAAGGCCTGGCTATCATTCTGCGAAGGTTTGACCGGCTCTTCTGCACGTGGCCCCTCAGTCAGTTGACGTTCCATATTGCGGCGTTCGGTAATGTCATCCATCACCAAAACCGCAAAGTGTTCCTGATCGCCCACAAGGCGGCGCAATGTCAGGCGTGCCTCACGTTTTCCGTAATGGCCATCGAATGTTTCGACAGCGCTCACCAAATTAGTGACCTGCAGGCGGCCCAAAATTTTCTCTGCGCGGTC
>CAXTKN010000174.1:3255-5367 GCA_964244805.1 uncultured Aestuariivirga sp. | reverse complement strand
CAGGCCAAGTGCCGGGCTATATGTACACCCTCACCATCCCCAAACGCAAAACCGCAGTGTTTCTGCATGAGGGCGATATTGCGAGGCTGCCTGCAACATGGGGAAAGATTTTTGATGAGTGGTTGCCCGCCGCCAAACTGGAAGTGGCCCAAGGCCCGCAGTTTGAAGTCTACGGCGAGGACTTTAACAATGGCGATGACCGCATTGAGATTTTCATTCCGGTGAAGTGATCTCGCTCTCTCCACGCAAAGCCATCGCGTGTGGCAAAGGCCCCCTCAGTCCTTCGGACAGCTCCCCCAACAAGTTGGGGGGAGCGTGATATTTTTTGCCCTCCGCCCAGCTTGCTGGGGGAGGTGCCCGAAGGGCGGAGGGGGAGAAACAAAAACGCCACGGATGTTTCCACCCGTGGCGCTGTAATTCTATTTCGAAAAACTAATTGCGATTGCCGAACAGGCGCAGCAACGACAAGAACAGGTTGATAAAGTCGAGATATAATCTCAGCGCACCCATGATCGCCTTGTGGCCCATAACGGTTGAGCCATCGCCCTCATAATAGGTTTCCTTGATCGCTTGCGTGTCATAAGCGGTAAAGCCTGTGAAGATCAGAACGCTGATCACTGACAAAGCAAAGCTCATGGCCGATGACTGGAAGAAAATATTGACCAGTGAAGCCACGATCAGACCAATCAGGCCCATGAACAAGAATGAACCCATGCCCGTAAGGTCGCGCTTGGTTGTGTAGCCATAAAGGCTCATCGAACCGAACGTCACCGCTGTGATCAAGAACACGCGGGCAATGCTGGCGCTTGTGTAGATCAGGCCTAGTGAACCAAAGCTAACGCCCACCAATGCAGCATAAATCCAGAATGTGGCTTGTGCCGCCGGCAAACTTAACGTGTGCAAGCGGAATGACATAAAGAACACCATGGCCAGAGGAGCCAGAATGACTAACCACTTTGCTGGGCCAAAGAATATGGCTTGGCCAAATGGTGTTAATGCACCATTAACCATCGCCATGTGGAAGGTTGCATAGGCGGCAACCGCCGTCAGCACCAAGCCGACGGACATATAATTATAAACCCGGAGCATATAGCTCCGAAGCCCTTGATCCACCGCAACGCCGCTGCCGGCACCTGCTTGTGGGAAATTACGAAGATCTGCCATAATGTTCCTCCTGAGAACGAGACTGGAATATGGGGATGGGTTTGAGTTGCGTCAAGACCAGAATGGTTAAGATTTGGCGATGCCGTCCATGGCTTTGGCCAGCTTCACATCAAGATCGGTAATACCACCGTCAGAATGTGTCGTCAGCGTGACATCAACACGCGAATAGACATTGAACCATTCGGGATGATGATCAATTTTCTCAGCCACCAAAGCGGCCTCAGTCATAAACCCAAAAGCTTGGCCGAAGCTTTTGAATTTAAAGCTCTTCATAATGGCCGACCGACCTTCAACAATGCTCCAGCCGGACAGTTGTGTCATAACTTCCGTATCAGTAAGGACTTTGCTCATGCGCCTACCATAGCATATGCCTCTTCCACGGCATAGGGCCCGCCACCGCGTGAGGGGCGCGAAGAGAACAGAACAAACCTTTCAACTCTGATGGTGCCGCTGCGATAAAGCGCGTGCGACTCGATGTACCGCTGCAACGCAATCGGATCAGCATCGCGAAGCCGCGCGAGAGTGACGTGTGGAATAAATCTGCGCGGTTCAGGTTCTAAGCCCAGTGTTTGGCAAATGCGTTCTTGGGATTGTTGCAGGCGGCGAAGTTCTGCACTTTCTTCCACATGGGCGATGATTGAATGTGGCTTCTTGCCGCCAAAAACATCAATGCCTTTGAGGGTGATGGAAAAAGGTTTGAGTTCCATCCGGTCGAGTGCCAATGCCACTTCCCGGCCAAGCCCCACTTGAATATCGCCAATGAAACGTAGTGTGATGTGGAATGATTCAGGGTCAATCCATGTGGCCCCCATAATGCCGCCCTGCATCATGGCCAAATCTTCGGTGACCAGTGTGGGAAGTTCAATTCCGGTAAATAAGCGCAACATATTGAGTTACCCCCGTAATTTGATTCGCCCATCTTATATGACAGGCTGATTATGGCAACTT
>CAXTKN010000174.1:0-3155 GCA_964244805.1 uncultured Aestuariivirga sp. | reverse complement strand
TGGTAACAAGTGCCTCAGCATAGGGCAGGATTTTGGGCACAATAATGGCCAAACCTTTTTCATTCGGGTGAATCCCGTCAGCTTGGTTAAGGTCAGGATTGGCGGCCACACCGTCCAAATAAAACGGATAAAGTGACGCACCATATTCTGCCGCAAGCTTGGCATAAATGCCGTCAAACTTGGCTTGATAATCAGCGCCCAGATTAGGTGGCGCACGCATGCCCAAAATTAAAACGGGCAATTTTTTCTGTTTCAGCATGTCCAAAATCTGCCGAAGTGAAGTTTCGGTTTGCGAAGGCTCTAACCCACGAAGTGCATCATTTGCGCCAAGCTCAATAATCACCGCTTTCACATCGCCCGTTAAAGCCCACTCCAAACGCGCAGCCCCTTGCGTTGCAGTGTCGCCCGAAACACCGCCATTTATTATCGTTACATCATGGCCCTTGGCTTTCAGCGCTTCTTGCAATTTGTCGGGAAAACTTTTGCCGGCATCCAATCCAAGGCCTGCTGTTAAGCTATCACCTAACGCCAAAATAGTGGTTGTGCCAGCTAACGCCTGCCCCCACATGAACCAAAGCGCACAAAAAACTGTAATAAGAATTCTCATTTGCCTAATATGGAAAGCATCGCCTGTTCTGGCAAGCCTTAATCTGGATCCTTCATGACCTCAGCCCTTTATCTAAAAGACGTTCACCTAACTTTATCAAGCAGAGCTGGTGAGGTTAAAATTCTAAGGGGTGTTGATGTGAACGCCAAGGCTGGCGAGGCCATTGGCATTGTGGGGCCATCAGGTTCGGGCAAAACTTCTCTGCTGATGGTGATTGCCGGATTGGAGACGGTCACATCCGGAACAATTTCGGTTAACGACGTAAGTCTCAACAATCGCTCGGAAGAAGATCTCGCCAAATTTCGCCGCGATAATATCGGCATCATTTTTCAATCCTTTCATTTGATCCCCACCATGACTGCCCTTGAAAATGTGGCTGTGCCTTTAGAGTTTAAAGGTGCCAAAGATGCATTCGCCAGAGCGCGGGCCGGATTAGAACGCGTCGGCCTCGGCCACCGGCTGGATCATTACCCGGGCCAGCTTTCAGGGGGCGAACAACAGCGTGTGGCCATAGCGCGCGCCGTCACATCGGGCGCAAAAATTCTACTGGCCGACGAACCCACCGGCAATCTCGACCAAGAAACCGGGTCAACCATCATCGATCTTTTGTTTGAGTTGAAAGAAAAAGAAAACGCCACTTTGCTTTTGGTGACACACGATAAAGTTTTGGCTAAGCGCTGCAATCGCATTTTAGAAGTTCGCGATGGCAAGGTGACAGAGAGCAAGGCCAGATGAGGATTGATTTATGGGTTAAGTACGCCTTTCGGAATCTACGATCAGGCCTGAAAGGCTTTTGGATATTCCTGTCATGCCTGACGCTCGGTGTCGCCGCCATTGCGATGATTGGTTCATTGGCGAGCGCCGTTCAACAGGGATTGGATGAGCAAGGTCAAATTATTTTAGGCGGCGATGTTGAGTTTTCCATCGTGCAACGAGAAGCCAAAGCTGATGAACTCGCTTACATGAAATCCAAGGGTGTCGTGAGCGCCCTCTCCTCAATGAGAGCCATGGCACAAAGCAATGGTGCATCCACCTTGGTTGAGATCAAAGCAATTGACCAAGTCTATCCACTTTACGGCGCTTTAAAATTATCACCTCCTGATGCCGATACATTTTCTTCTGTAAACGGATCATTTGGTGTGGCAGTTGATTCACTTTTATTGCAGCGCCTCAATCTGAAACTTGGCGACACATTAAAGCTAGGCCAAGCCAATGTAACCATCCGTGCGACAATAGATGAAGAACCAGACCGTCTCGCCAACGGCATCATCTTTGGCCCGCGCCTGATCATGAGCCAAGCAGCCCTGCAATCAACGGGTCTCGTCCAACCGGGATCATTGGTCACTTATAATTATCACGTGAAGCTGAACGGCGAAGGCAATCTGAGTGCTGGCAAAGCTGTTACTGAAGAGGCCAAAACCAAATTCCCTGAAGCAGGCTGGCGCACCCGCACCACGGATAAGGCAGCCCAAGGTGCCGATGAATTTGTGGGTAAGCTCGGATATTTCATGACGCTTGTCAGTGTGGCTGCCCTCGTCATCGGTGGGGCCGGTATCGCAAATGCTGTATCCGCATTTGTCAATCGCAGGCGCGATGCCATTGCCACGTTAAAATGTTTGGGGCTGCCAAATCGTGATGTTGTGGGCATCAGCCTCACAGAAATTATCGCTGTCAGTTTGCTCGGAATTGCCATCGCCCTATGCGCTGGCGCGGCAACCCCCTTTTCAGTGCATTGGGTATTTGGAAAGGTCTTACCTCTGCCGATCTCAACCCATATCATGTGGAAGCCGCTTGGCTTTGCGGCGGTGTTGGGCCTACTCATCACCCTCGCATTTTCGCTTTGGCCATTGTCACGCATCGCCAATATCCAAGGCGCCGCCCTGTTTCGTTCGCACAGCATGGATGAAGCTGGTAAAATAAACTGGAGTTATGCCACTGCATCATTCGGCATTCTTGGCGTGGCCGCCGTTCTCATTTTGGCAAGCTTCGAAGATCCAAAAATAACTGCGGGTTATCTCGGTGGCTTAGCTGCAAGTTTTGTTATCCTCGCAGCACTTGCATCTTTAATCGTCAAAGGTGCCAGCCTCTTGCCACGCCCTAAAAGCTTGTTGCTGCGCCAAGCCGTGCTCAGCCTTTATAAGCCCGGCGCAACATCGCGCTCGGTGATCATGGCCTTGGGGCTGGGGCTCACATTATTCGTGACATTAGCACTCACTGACCAAACTCTCAGCAATGAACTGAAATCCAGCATCCCTGATCGCGCTCCAGCTTTTTTCTTTATTGACGTTCCCAATACATCGCTTGATGAGTTCACAGCGAAACTCAAAGCTCAAGATGGTGTGACCAACATCACCAACGCGCCCATGCTGAGAGGCCGCATTACCAAAGTGAAGGGCGTTCCTGCTGAACAAGTGAAACCCAATTCTGACGCGTCTTGGGCCTTAAAGGGAGATCGTGGTCTCACTTATTCAGATGAACTACCCAAAGGTTCAACACTGGTTGAAGGTGAGTGGTGGACAAAAGATTATGCCGGGCCAAATCTTGTTTC
>CAXTKN010000173.1:0-5522 GCA_964244805.1 uncultured Aestuariivirga sp. | reverse complement strand
CGCTTTCAATCTTGGCAGAAACCACAACCGCCACATTGCCTTCTTTTTTCGCGAACGCCTTTACGCGTTCGGAAAATTCATTTCCTTTGTCGGCAGAAGCTTCTTCCACATTGCACACATAAAGCACGGGCTTTGAACTGAGCAGACCCAAACCTTGAAATAACTTTTCTTCATCTGCAATGCGCTGGGTGAGGCGTGCGGGCTTGCCTTCGCGCAGCAACACTAGCGCACGCATCATCAGCTCGGCCAATTCTTTTTGTTCTTTGTCGCCCTGCTTGCCTTTTTTCTCGGCGGCAGGTTGGCGTTTTTCCAGAGCATCCAAATCAGCCAACATCAATTCAGTTTCGATGGTTTCAATATCCGCCAACGGATCAATCTTGCCCGACACATGCGTAATGTCGCCATCTTCAAAACAGCGCACCACATGGGCAATGGCATCGGTCTCGCGGATGTTGGCGAGGAACTGATTGCCCAAACCTTCGCCCTTTGAAGCACCCTTCACAAGACCTGCAATATCCACGAAGGTGAGGCGAGTTGGAATAATTTGTTGGCTTCCGGCGATGGCCGCCAACACATCAAGCCGTGGATCAGGCACGCCAACGTCTCCAACATTTGGCTCAATGGTGCAAAACGGATAATTTGCCGCCTGCGCAGCAGAAGTCTGCGTGAGCGCATTGAACAACGTCGATTTCCCAACATTCGGCAAACCCACAATGCCACATTTAAAACCCATGCAAATTCTCCGGAAGCAAATTCATTTCGCCGCCCTGATAGGCGGAAAACACAGACTTGGGAACCCTTCTATTTGAATGGGCGGACTAAACTTTCGCTAGGCGCGGCGGCAGAACTAATTTTCCAAGTATCGCAAAATTCACGGCCCCTGATGCCGCTGGAATATTATTGGCTAGATGATTGACTGTTGCATGAGCCAGCACGGCAAATTTGATCGCCTCTTTAAAAGCGGCGGGCACACCGAACTCATCGGAAAGTGTAAGGCGCAAACCCTTTGGCATGTAGGCCGCCAGGCGCTCCATCAAATATCCATTTCGCGTGCCACCACCGCTGGCCATGATCACGCTCATCTCATCAATCGATTTCACATTATCAGTAATTGAACGCGTAATCGCATATGCTGCAAATTCGGTGACAGTCGCCACCAAGTCTTTGTCTGATAGATGCTTGTAATCGGCCATAACCTTGTCTGCGTAACTCGAACCAAAATCCAAACGCCAAGCACTGCGCGGCACGGGGCGTTTGAAAAAATCATGCTCTTTCAAATAGCCCATCAGCTTTTCGTCCACCTTGCCACCACGCGCCACTTCGCCATTTTTATCATAGGGCTTGTTAAATTTAGCGCGCATCACATGATCGATCATCACATTGCCGGGGCCGGTGTCAAACGCCATCATCTTGCTTCGATCAGCATCAGCACGGTGACAATTGGCGATTCCACCGATATTGAGCGTGAGGATCGGCCCGATATCGCGGAATGCCACATAGTCCAAATATTGCATGAGCGGCGCACCCGTGCCACCCAACGCATGCTCCATGGGGCGAAATTGCGTCACCACGGGCGTCTCACATGCGACCGCAACAATCGACGGTTCACCAATTTGTAAGCCACATGGATAAGGTCCATCAAGCCAGCGCGACACTAAATCTTCGCTGTCATCATAGTTGCGGAGCAGTGAATGCACTGGCGGCTCCTGATAAATCGTCTGGCCATCAAAGCCGATCACTTCAACATCGCCCGGTTTCAAATTCTGCTCGCGCATAAAACTCCGCGCTGATTCAGCATAAACCGCACCTGCCAAATAATTGAGGCGATTGAGTTCAAACAGCGAGATTTTGTTTTCAAAAGCTTTAAGAACCATATCGGCCACGGGCTTTGGCCAATCATATGAATTGCCTGCGATGAACTTTGGCCGCATCGGATAACCATCCGCCCCATTCTCAATCTCAACAAGCACCACATCCACGCCATCAAACGAAGAACCGCTATTCAACCCAATCACTTTGACCATGACGGTCTCCTACTTTCAAAAACTTTGTAATGGCAAATCAATCGAAAGTGATTTTACACACCGTTTTCAGCATGAGCATTCAATACTAAACACACGGTGCCGAAGTCACCGAGCTAAAACCCGCTGCTATTTGCAAGTTGAATGAGAGAAATCTTTTTCTGCATAACGATGCGCAAGTTCATTATTCGTCAAACTCTTACCGCCAGTATAGATGCTGCACGATTTGCCGCCGGGCAATAATCGCAACACCGTGAGTTCTGTCTCCGATTTGTTGGCCTGTAGACTAGCATCATAAGTGTAAAACCGTTTGATCATGTATAGGGGCACGAACTTGCCTTTGCGCATAACGCCGCCCCAATCGTAACTGCCGGGATGAACTTGATCGGCGGCAACCGTAAAGCCGTCTTTTTCATCGTTACTAAAGCTGAAAACGATGCGTACGGCTTCATGATAGGTTTGATATACCTTCACTCCAAATTTACTTTGGCTGACAGACGGCACGTAGTCAGGACAATCCTTGTCTTTCTCAGGATTGCAACTTGGCAATTGTTTGGTTTCGCCCAGCTCTTTCTCGATTTTCCAAATTAACTTCTCTGCATGGCAAGAAGATCCCGCCGCAAATACGACGATCATAGCGAGAAGAAATTGTTTCATTTGACAAGCCTTTAAGGTTCGACCAACGACAGGATACTATCACAATCAAAAAATTTTAATAGATGGTCAAGCAGCAGGCTTCGGTGCTTTGGGCTGTGGCGGGTTTACCTTCAAATGCACATGGCTTTGAAATTTTGCTTCTTGTCCCTCAACCAACATTGCGGCGTTATCTGCTACGGCATCGAGAAGTGCGACCAACCAATCCTTATCCTGCTTGTCAAAATCACCCAGCACATGCGGCAGCACAAACTTTGCATCACCGGGATGGCCGATGCCTAAGCGCACGCGTTTGAACTCTGGTGTGATGTGCGATGAGATTGAGCGAATGCCGTTATGTCCAGCGGCCCCTCCTCCCAGCTTCACGCGAATTTTGCCTGGCTCTAAATCCAGCTCATCGTAAAATACAAAAACCTTTTCGAGCGGAATGTTATGAAAGCGCACGGCTTCGCCAACACTTCGACCCGATTCATTCATAAAGGTCTGTGGTTTGAGCAATAGAATTTTTTCTCCACCCAAACTGCCATCTGCAATTTCGCCTTGAAATTTTTTCTTCCATGGGCCGAAGCGATGGGCCGAGGCAATCACATCGACAGCCATGAAACCAATATTGTGGCGGTTGGCAGCATATTTTGAACCCGGATTACCGAGCCCGACGAACAGATACATAGACAAGCCCTTAAATCTAAGCAATCGTAGCGCGTTTACGTGATGGGGTGAGACTTTGCAATATTGGCAACGCGCCTCAACCTATTGCTGCCTTTGTGATTTGAACTAAATGTTTTCTGAAAATGGCCATGTCTTTGCTGCTCATCGCTTGGCGAAGTTGCGCATCATAAGCCAAAGCATTCGCGCGCATTTTAATAAAATGAGCACGCCCAGCCTTGGTAATCTCAACACGATGTGACCGTCGATCCTCGGCCACACGTTTGCGCAAGATAAGATTTTGCTTCTCCATTGCGTTAAGATGATGCGTCAAAGTAGATGGAAGAATGCCAACATCTTCGGCAATCGCCGCCTGCAATTTCCAACCCGCTTCATACAGCGACAAAAGCACCAGCCAACTTGCCAACGATCCACCAGCCGCCACCAGTCGTTGTTCAAACTGCCGCGTCGTCGTCTTTGCTGTTTGTGCGATCAGAAACCCTATCGGCGAATCAATTAGTTCCATAGCTAATCATTAGATATAAAATGATTCGACATCAAATTAAATTTAGAATAGTGATGTTGACGAAAGGAAATAAAATGAAGATTTTTGTCTTTGGAGCAACGGGCCGCGTTGGACAGGAATTTGTATCGAAAGCACTTGCAGAAAACCACAAGGTCACAGTGTTTGCGCGCAGTGCAGCAAATTTAAAGTTTAACAACGTGCAGGTCTACGAAGGCGATGCGCGAGACGCTAAAGTTGTTACGCGTGCGCTGAAAGATGGATTTGATGCAGTCGTTACATGCTTAGGCGAACGCAGCCTAAAAGCGTCCAACCTCATACAAGAATCGATGGTTGCGATCATTGCAGGCATGAAGCACACAGGCATAAAGCGATTATTGGTTGTCTCTGGCACAGCGGAAATGCCCCACAAAACAACACTTGGAAAACTCTACACGGCGTTGCTGAAACAGACACCAGTGGGCCACGCCGTCCGTGACCACGATGCGGCATTCGCTTGGCTTAAAGCCACGGATCTAGATTGGACCCTTGCGGGATGCAACTATCTAAGAAGCGGTCCAGAAAAAGGAAAATACAAAGAATCTATGACGTTTCCGGGAGGCTTCAAAATCATTCATCCGCCTGATGTTGCAGATTTTCTCATCCGTGAACTACATCGCGATACAAATTATAGGAAGGTCATTGGCCTCTGGTATTGAGGTTCTGTTTCGACAACCCTTATCAGAACTTCCAAACGATTTGAACGCCGATGAGCGATGAATCGGGTCGACGTGTTGATAGTTTTTTCTGTGTTTAAATCCAAGCATGTACAAAAAAGCGGGCCCTGCAATGCAGAGCCCGCTTTTCTTATTTAGTCTTTGGAATTTAGCCCTTCGGCAACAACACAGCGTCAATTACGTGAATGACGCCGTTGGTGCAACCAATGTCTGCCGTTACGACATTTGCACCATTTACAGTCACACCATGTGTGCCATCAACGGTGAGCGCCTCACCATTGACAGATGCTGGAGACAATTTCTTGCCTGAAACATCAGCTGCCATCACTTTGCCTGCCATAACATGAAGAGTAAGAATGGCAGTCAACTTAGCCTTGTTTTCTGGCTTTACCAGATCTTCAACAGTGCCTGCTGGCAATTTTGCAAACGCTTCATCGCTTGGAGCAAAAACTGTGAATGGGCCTGCGCCCTTTAAAGTTTCGACCAAGCCAGCGGCTGTAACAGCAGCAACAAGGGTCTTGAATGTTCCAGCCGCTACGGCTGTATCAACGATATCATGCATCGCATTATTCCTTTTTAAGTTGGGTTTCATCAACACCTCAGCCCATGCCGAACGCCACCTAAGGTGTTCACAGAGTTGCTGAGATGGTAATTTTGGAATGAGGAACAAGAGCCCTGAAAGCAGGCCTCTAACTCCTCGTATAATAATTGAGTGCTGAAAGAACATGAGTTGCGCACGTGTCAGTCACGTAACAAAACGCACTGTGAAGGAACGTTGCGAACACGCTATCGGTTCACATATAAATCCGAGTTTTCAGATATAAAAAAACGGCGAAGCATTTCTGCTCCGCCGTTTCAAAACACGATATTAAGCGTTTACTTCTTCTTTGCAGCAGGAGCAGCAGCCTTAGCCGCCGGAGCGCCCTTGGCTGGAGCTGCAGCGCCCTTGGCAGGTGCAGCACC
>CAXTKN010000172.1:3534-5527 GCA_964244805.1 uncultured Aestuariivirga sp. | reverse complement strand
GAGCCATCTTGCTTGCTCTGATGAACCAGCCCATCCGCTGAATGCCAAGCAGCGCGATTTGTTTGCCAAATATCGCGCGATGTTGCCAGATGTGCCTGCGAGTTTTGCCAATTCATCGGGCATCTATTTGGGCGATGGCTATTTGTATGATCTGGTGCGGCCCGGTGTGGCGCTTTATGGCGGCAATCCTCTGCCGGGGCAGGCGAACCCGATGAAGGCTGTGGTCACGCTGCAACTCAAGATCATGCAAACAAAGCTTGTCAAAAAGGGCGATACGATCGGCTATAGTGCCACTTGGACCGCGCCACGTGATAGCCGCATTGCGCTTTTAGGAGCGGGCTATCGTGATGGTATCCCGCGCAAGCTCAGTTGGTCGGCTGATAAACCAGCAGCACAAGTGTTTGTGGCGGGCAGGCGCGTCGATATTGTGGGCAGGGTTTCGATGGATATGATGGCCATTGATGTGACGGATTTGCCCGAGGCCGAAACCGCGCGGGGCACGCTGGTTGAAATCTTTGGGCCAAATTTGCCCGTTGACGAAGCAGCCGCATATGCAGGCACGATTTCATATGAATTGCTCACCCATCTGGGCAATCGCTATCACCGCCGCTACATTGGTGGCGAATCGTGAAGGACTTGATTTGAATTTCGTTGCTGCCATAGGCCGATTGTTTTTGCTGTTCTGCGCCGAAGTGGGGCGGATTGCGATTTTTATGAAGGACGCGCTGATCGTCGGTTTAACGCCGCGCTATTATTGGGGGCAGATCGCTGCGCAGTTTTTCCGTATCGGCTATACGTCGTTGCCTGTCGTGGCGCTCACGGCGTTCTTTACGGGCGGCGCTTTGGCGTTGCAGATTTATACCGGATCGTCTGCCGCCACGGCTGGCCAATTGGTGCCGAGCATTGTGGCCATCGGCATTACCCGCGAACTGGGCCCAGTGCTTGCGGGCCTGATGGTGGCAGGCAGGGTGGGGGCCTCGATTGCAGCCGAGCTTGGCACAATGAAAGTGACCGAGCAGACGGATGCGCTGGTCACCCTTTCAACCAACCCACTTAAATATCTCGTTGGCCCTCGCATTCTGGCAGCGGTTATTTCAATGCCGCTTTTGGTGGCCATTGGCGATGCCATCGGCATAATGGGGGGTTATGTTGTGAGCACGCGCTCGCTCGAATTGAACGGCTTCAGCTATATTAAAACCACGGCCGATAAGCTGCATTTCTTTGACGATATTTCGTCGGGCCTGATCAAAGCGGCGGTGTTTGGATTTATCATTGCTTTGATGGGTTGCTATCACGGCTTTAATTCCAAGGGTGGCGCTCAAGGTGTGGGCCGCGCCACGACCAATGCTGTGGTATTTTCGGCCATCATGATTTTAGCGTCGAATTTTGTGCTCACCTCTTTGTTGTTCGGGAAGCATTAGGGCATGATCAAAATTGATCAAACTAACCAACCGTCGTCATCCCCGCGCAGGCGGGGATCCAACTTATCACAAAATCGGATGGGGCATAGTTGGTTTCCCGCCTTCGCGGGAATGACGGAAATTAAAATGACTTATCTGAAAGTGATCAGACTCTAAATGGCCCCGCATATTGAACTCAAAGATGTGCGCAAGAGCTTTGGGGCAAAGCATGTTCTGAACGGTGTCAATCTGTCGGTGGAGAAGGGCAAATCCCTTGTCGTGATCGGTGGCTCTGGCTCTGGCAAATCGGTGATGCTCAAATGCATATTGGGGATTATTGCACCTGATGCAGGTTCCATTAAAATAGCGGGCGAAGAAGTTGTTGGCCTTAAGGGCGAAGCGCGTGATCAATTTTTGCGTCGCTTTGGCATGTTGTTTCAAGGCGGTGCGTTGTTTGACTCGCTCAGCGTTTGGGAAAATGTGGCCTTCGGTTTAACCCAGGGCCGCCGCACGCCAAAAGCGCAGGCGCGTGAGATTGCAATCGAGAAACTGGGTCTTGTGGGGCTCAGTGCCGATGTTGGCAAGCTTTATCC
>CAXTKN010000172.1:0-3434 GCA_964244805.1 uncultured Aestuariivirga sp. | reverse complement strand
GGTCAGATTATATGGGCTGGCGATGCCAAGATGATTGATCGCAGCGGCAATGCTTATGTTGATCAGTTTATTTTAGGCCGCGCTGATGGGC
The DNA here is from genome assembly GCA_964244805.1 of uncultured Aestuariivirga sp. Taxonomy (GTDB): domain Bacteria; phylum Pseudomonadota; class Alphaproteobacteria; order Rhizobiales; family Aestuariivirgaceae; genus Aestuariivirga. Next base: position 3,343 of record CAXTKN010000172.1, on the reverse strand, counting down.
CGATTAAGATGGATGTGTTGAAGGGGTGAGCGGTGCTATGGCACTAATTTGGTCACTACAAAGTCATATTTATTGCTGATCATCTTGACGTGTTTGGAATTTCAAAAAATGAAAATACGGAAGTATATTTTACCAAGTTTGGCAGCAATATTGGTAACTGTCGGAATTGCCGCCGCCGCAATCCCCGGACCGCAACGTGCTTTAGCGCCAAAGCTCTATGGACTCACTGAAATTGCGCCAAACGTTTTCACCGATGATACGTCTCGTGCTACCGAATGGCTAAGCATGCGCGACGTTGCCAATCTCAAAGTTCAAAATTTCTTCGGATCACTCAAAAGCAATCCGCGTTACATCTTGTGCAGCACGATGGCTTGCGAGCATGTTTTCGGCAAGCAAGGTAATATTGCTCAAACTTATGGTTGGAGTTTTATCCACGTGCCTCCGAAGGCCATGCAGGAAAAAGATGTCGGCCTTATTCTTTTGACACATGAACGTGTGCATGCGGAATTAATTTATCGCTGGGGTGTTTCGGCTTTGTGGGATCAGAAAATTCCAAATTGGTTCAATGAGGGTTTGGCTTCATTTATTTCTGAAGATAAACGCTTGGAACCATCTTATTCAGAAGAGCAACGCGGGTGGATCCGTGGATCAAAGACATTTTGGGATTGGAATGGTTTTGTTGTTGCGCGCGGCTGGCGCGACGCTTACGGGGCGGCTGAAGATAATGTGGCCGTGATCAACCGCAAGATTGGTCATGAAGGTTTGCTGGCGCTGATCAACCGCAGTTTAGCTGGTGAAGGCTTTGACGAAGTTGAAGTGCAGCTGATGAGGCTTTGAACCCCTTAACTCTTGCGTTTGCCAAATCCAACGCGTCCGAAGATATTAATATCACCTATCATCATTTCTTTGATCGCTGCGGATATGTGCAAGACGATCAACAGGAACAGCATCAGCGCCATCCACACATGGATCACACGGCTGGGATATTGTGCGAAATCGGCGGGGAGAGTGTTGCCGGGCGTTTCATAAAGATGCGCAATGAGGAAGCCCGTGAGCCAGCCGCTCAGTGCCGTCACAAAAATTACGAGATAGAGTAGACGATGGATGGGCGTGCGCAAACGGCCAACACCTTCGCGCTGGCTAGCAGTGGGGTCTGGATGGAGCGTGAAATAACGCGTGATCAAACGGATCGCCATCAACACAATGATTGCCGTGCCCAGCCCCATGTGAATTGACAAGGGTTGCAATTTGGCAGGATCGGAATTTGCCATTTTACCAATGGTAAAATATCCAAACCCAAGCTGAAAACCAATCATGATGGCCAACAGCCAGTGGAGGGCGACGAGGACGGGGTGATAGCGGTTGACGGTCATGACTGTATTTTAAAACCGATTTCAGCTATTCCGCAAGAGCCACGCATCTTCGCCGGCATAGTCAAATGGATCGTCTTTATAGTGTGCAAAGCTTTTGAACTGTTCAATCCAATTTGGATTGTGTCTGAAGGTGAGCAACCATTTGGTCAGGTTTTTCACAGCGACAGGGTATTTTTCGCCACCATCCCAGCCCAAAGCTTTGGCGGCTGTACAATCGATTACATAGGGCCTCGGCGTTGACCATGGCGATGATCCAATAGGTCCTGCTGGTTGTCCTGCAAATGGATGCATGTTGATTTGTAAGTTTGTTGCTTCTTGCAGTACCGCTGCAATTTGGATGACGGTTAAAGGTTTTGAGTCTGCCACATTGAGAATTCTCTGCGCAGGGTTTAACATACAAATCTCGACAAGATTGGCGATGCCTTTGGCGCTGCTGGTGTGGAAAATACTTTTGCCATCATATGCGATTGGAATTTGTTTGCGACCATCTAAAGCGCGTTTGATCAACCACCATTCGCGTGGGTGAGTTGAGTTACGGCCATAAATGGCACAGGGGCGCAAAATTGTGGTTGGCACTTTTGAGGCCCGAAAAACATTTTCCATTGCTACTTTACGCGTGGAATATGTTTCAGGGCCGGGCGGAACGGTTGCAATGACTTCTGTCATTGGCGCTGCAAATTCAGGAAAGCCATTGATCGAAGCTTCATCCAAGGATCGCCCTTGTTCATCGGCATAAACGCTACAGGATGAGACAACAACTATCGATTCATAGAGGCTGCTCGCTTCGAGCAGGTCATTTGCATCGGCATCTGAATAGGCTGTTGGTTCAAACACAGCATCGAAAGTTTGGCCGAGGTTTTGGATAATCTGTGCCCGAGATTTGCCACCCGCAACAATGGTCTCAACAGTTGCGGGCAAATGCTCTGGCCGCGCATGCGTGACGGCAGTAACGCGCCAGCCGCTTTGCAGCAGATGTTCAATTGCGGCAGAACCAAGCTGACCGGTGGCTCCGAAGACGAGGGCTTTTGGCATGGTTTTATTTTCTCCACATAATCCGTCACCCCTGCGAAGGCAGGGGCCCAGCTTTCTTTACTTCGTCTGCTTCAAGTAGCTGGATCCCTGCCTTCGCAGGGATGACGGTATTTATTAGTAAAATCAGTTATTTGGCTAGAACTATAGAAAGCATTTGAAATTAAATCTAAAATCACGAAAGAAATATGTGCATATGACTGCGGCTTATGTCTGTGCCACTGGCCAATACGCGGTCAGAGACTAGATAGTAGAACTTGCATTGAAACGGATGAAGGAAGTTTTGTGATGGAAAAACAGACTCGAAAAGCCCGCGTGAGCGAGGAAACGTTTGACGAATTCCTTGCGAGCCAAGGCATGTTAGAGGCATGTGAAGACCATGCCATCAAGGAAATTATCGCTGAGCAATTGGCGGCGGCTATGAAGGCGCAGGGTATTACAAAAACGCAAATGGCAGTGCGGATGAAAACCAGTCGCAGACAATTGGACCGCCTGTTTGATCCAGAAATCCCATCTGTTACGCTTGATACGTTGCGTCGTGCGGCGAGTGCTGTAGGGCGCAGTTTGCGGGTTGAGCTGATATAATAGCATATGAAATTCCCACCCTCATTCCTCGACGATATCCGCGCCCGGGTTTCGGTGTCGTCGGTTATTGGCCGCAAGGTGGCTTGGGATCGGCGGAAGACCAATGCGGCCAAGGGGGATTATTGGGCGTGTTGTCCGTTTCATGGCGAGAAGTCTCCCAGCTTCCATGCTGATGACCGCAAAGGGCGGTATTATTGTTTTGGTTGCAAGCAATCTGGCGATATTTTCACCTATCTGATTGAAAAAGAGGGCGTGCCATTTCCCGAAGCGGTGGCGCAATTGGCGTCTGAGGCTGGTTTGCCCATGCCGGTTATTTCTGAAGCTGATGTTCAGCGTGAGGAACTGCGCACAAGCCT
>CAXTKN010000171.1:0-5538 GCA_964244805.1 uncultured Aestuariivirga sp. | reverse complement strand
GAAAGTTTTTAATATATTGTATTTTTTGATAACCATGCTCACCCAAAATCGTCATCCCCGCGAAGGCGGGGACCCAACTTCCAACAAAACGAAATATGTCCAAGTTAGATTCCCGCCTACGCGGGAATGACGGTCAAGGTTAAGTTCACAAAAATCATTCCGCTCTAAAGCAAGGCCTTCAAACCCACACGGTAATTTGGATATTTTAACTCATACCCCAATTCATTTTTGATCCGCGCATTCGAAACCCTTTTCGAATCCGCATAAAAACTTTTGGCCATTGCCGAAAGCTTGGCATCTTGGAACGGGACATCGGGTGGAATTGGCAGCCCCAATAATTCCGCGGCATAGGCAATCACATCCTGAGGCGCACAGGGCTCATCATCGGCCAAATTATAAATCCGTTCCGGATTTGGATTATTGATCGAAGCCAACAATACGCCAGCAATATCTTCGACATGGATACGACTGAAAATTTGCCCCTGCTTGATTACACGCTGCGCCTTACCAGATTTTAAACTTTCAAAAGCATTGCGCCCCGGCCCATAGATTCCAGCAAGTCTAAAAATATGAAGTGGCAAATCCACAATTTGCTGCCATGCAGCCTCCGCATCAACGCGGCGTTGCCCGCGATCTGTGTTGGGTTGAAGCGCGCTATCTTCATCGACCCACTCACCAGCGCGATCACCATAAACGCCAGTGGTGGAAAGATAGGCGACCCATTCAAATGTTTTCGCGCGACTCAATAACTCATCTTTGAAGCGCAGCAAAACCGGATCGCCATCATCGCTTGGTGGCACTGATGTCACAATATGGGTTACTGATTCCGGAATAGTTTGAAGCTCACCGAAGAGAACACCTTTAAACCCCTGTGCATTAATTGCGGCAACACTTTCTGGCGAACGACTAGTTCCGGTGACACTCCATTCAATTGGATCAAGCTTGTGAGCCAAAGCTTCAGCCGAAAATCCAAACCCAAAACACAAGAGATGCTTCATGAAGATAGTTCCTCCAGCGCCCAATGTGCGGTTTCGCTGACAATAGTCGAAGGATCATTCAACAAAGCTTGCACTGCAAGCCGCAAATTTGCATCGCCGCTATTGCCCGCAGCAATTAAAACATTTCGGATAAACCGATCACGCCCGATACGTTTCACGGGAGAACCCGAAAACAGCTTGCGAAATTCTGCGTCATCCAATTTCAGCAACTCAGCAAGCGACGGCGACACCAAATCCTCTCGCGCTTTCAATTTTATCTCCAATGATTCGCGCGCAAATTTATTCCACGGGCAAACGCCCAAGCAATCATCGCAACCATAAATCCGGTTGCCCATGGCTTTGCGAAATTCCGGGGCGATGTGGCCTTTATGTTCAATGGTCAAATAAGAGATACAGCGCCGTGCATCGATTTGATGTGGAGCAGTGAAGGCTTGGGTTGGGCATATGTCCAGACATGCCTCGCAGGTTCCACAATGATCAATTTCCGGTTCATCAAAATCTAATTCCGCTGTCGTCAATATAGATCCAATAAAAAACCACGAGCCTAATTTGCGCGAAACCAAATTGGTATGTTTGCCTTGCCACCCTAATCCCGCTTTTGCAGCCAAAGGCTTTTCCATCAACGGCGCGGTATCCACAAAAACTTTCACATCTTGCCCACTCACGTTTGCAAACCATGTTGCGAGCATTTTCAGTTTCGATTTAATCACATCATGATAATCGCGGTTCAACGCATAAGTCGAAATCACGCCCGTTGATTTTTTCTCGAGCCGCGCAAAAACATCCAAGCCTTGATCGTAATTGACCGCCAACATGATGGCGGTCTTTGCTTCGGCCCACATTGCATCAGGCGATTTTCGCCGATCTAAAGTTTCAACCATCCAACCCATATCGCCATGATGGCCTGCTTGTACATAAGCTTCAAGCTCATCACCACTAGCCGGACTCAAAGAAGCTGAAGTGATGCGCACATCATCAAAGCCAAGTTCCAGTGCTCTGGCCTTTAATGATATAATCAGGTCAGAAATCAAGATCAGCGTAATTTGGCGATGCAGGCATACCGGGCAGTGTGTCAGCCAACAGCACGCGAAATGATGGCCTTGATTTAATGCGTTGATACCAGCTTTTGGCTACCGGATTTTCCGACCAATCAATATCACCCAAATAATCAATTGCCGAAATATGCGCAGCAGCAGTTAAATCGGCGAGCGATAATTCTTCGCCCCCCAGCCACGAGCGTTCTTCTGCCAAATAAGCCACGTAATCCAAATGCGGTTTAATGCGCGCCTTGGCTTGGCGCACGCGGGCCATATCAGGGGCACCACCGCCTGCATGATAATCCATAAAGCGTTTAATCACTTTTTCAGTCAACAACGGTTCCGTAACTTCCGTATAAAATTTCACATCAAACCAAGCGACCAATCTTCTGATCTCGGCGCGTGCAAATGCATTGCCCGGCAGCAACCGCGCTTTACCTATGCGGGTCTCTTCAAGATATTCGCTTAATGCCTCAATGCCACCAATGGCGAGGCCAGAGTCTTCAACAAACACCGGCAACAAACCAGAAGGGTTTAAGTCCCGCACAGTTTGGCTCGGCATCCAAGCGCGTTCATCAGCCAATTGGCAGGCTTCGCCATATTCAGCCAAACTCAACCGTACTCGCCTCGAATAAGGATCAAGCGCAAAATGATAAAGTTTCGGCATCTATGATTTCTAACCAATCTAAACAAAAATTAAGAGCGTGCCGCATATTGTTTTAACCAACATCTGGCATATAAGCCCAGACTGATATAGCAGCAAGATATTCGTGTATTAAGGGTAATTCGGGGAATTTCATGTCGATTGAGCAAATTATCGTTTTGGCACTCATCCAAGGCATCACCGAGTATCTCCCCATTTCATCTTCCGGCCATGATATTTTGGTGCCCGCACTCACAGGCTGGCCTGATCAAGGTGCGCTTACCGATGCCATCACCAATGTCGGTACAGTTTCCGCCACCATTCTTTACTTCTGGCGCGATGTGGTTTCGATGTTCCGTGGTCTTCTCGATTTGGTGAAGCGCCAAACAACCGCTTCATCAAGACTGGCGCTCAATGTCATCATCGCTTCCATTCCTGTTATGGTTTTGGGCCTGATTTTCCAAATCACGCATTTTGATGAAATGCTGCGCTCACCCTTGATCATCGCAATCAACTCAATCGTCTTTGGTTTGGCGCTTTATGCAGCTGATGCTTATGGCCTGAACCGCAACCGCGTTGCTGATATTACGCCAAAGACTGCGCTCTATATCGGTTTGGCCCAAATGCTGGCGCTGAACCCCGGCACCAGCCGTTCAGGGATAACCATGACTGCTGGACGCGCGCTCGGTTTCCTCCGTTCCGATGCGGCACGGTTTTCGTTTTTGATTTCAATTCCGGCCAATGCCGCTGGTTCAATTGTCAAGATCGGCCACGCGATCAAAAATCATGACCCGATTACGGGGCCGATGATCCTGTGCGGCATTCTCACCTTCTTTATCGGCCTGATCACTATCGCATTCCTCATGCGCTTGATTCGCAACCACAGTTTCCTGCCGTTTGTGATCTACCGCGTCATTCTGGGCGGCGCATTGCTCGGATTAATCTATTCGGGCTTTGCATTTGGCAAGCTGAACTGACCAGCTTTGCGGAACCGGTAAAGATAACTCGGCACAATTGCTTCCACCGTGCGAGCGACAATGCCGAGGCCTTCCAAGGTGCGGCCTTCCGCTTCAGCTTTGGCGTCAACCAGATTATCGACTTTCAAAAGTTCAACTTGATCCTTCGTCAAGGCCGGGTTGGGCAACAGGCCTGCAACGGCACCCATGATAGACGCAATGCCAAATGGAATAGGCAGCAAAACGCGCCTACGCTGTGTGGTCTTTAGAATGAATTGTAAAATCTGTTTGAAACTCATCACCTCTGGCCCACCCAGTTCATAAGTCTTGCCGTCGGCAACGCCGCGGTCAACGAGAGTGGCAATGGCTTCTGCCACATCACCCACAAACACAGGTTGGAATTTTGCTTGGCCACCGCCAATCAAAGGCAGGATGGGCGAGAAGCGCGCCATTAATGCAAATTTATTGAACAGATTATCTTCTGGCCCAAACACCACGCTGGGGCGAATAATAATGGCACCGGGAAATGCGGCCGCCGCATTGGCCTCGCCCTTGGCGCGGCTTTTGACATAGACACTCGTTGAGGGCTTATCAGTTCCAAGGCCCGACATATGAATGAACAGTTGCGCCTTGGCGTTTTTGGCTGCATTTGCAATCGCCGTTGCGCCAAACTCATGCACAGCAGTAAAAGTTTGAGCACCTGCATTGTGAAATACGGCTGTCAGATTGATGACTGCAAAAGCACCTTCGCAAGCTGCTGCAATGGAAGCCGGAAATCGTACATTGGCCTGAATCGGAACGATCTGACCTGGGACACCGAGCGGCACGACATGGCCCGCCAAATCTGGCCTGCGGCACGCCACGCGCACGCGGTAACCACGTCTGGCCAAGGCTCTGACTAAGTGTCGGCCTATAAAGCCTGAACCGCCGATAATGGTGATAAGTTTGTCAGAATTCTCTGCACCCACAGTGATGTTCCTCGAATTATTTTCTGCCACGGCTTTAAATGTCCATTCGCAAAAATGCAAATGCCGTTACGAACAGGTTATGATTACTGGAGTTTCATGAACTATTATTAAAACAAAAACACTTAATCCCGTCACAATCGGACGTGAATGGCTTCTCTCCGGTCTGAGTTCATTTTATCAGACGGCAACTGAACACGATGCAACAGATATATGGGAGATTTCAGATGATTAATAAAATTCTTTGCGCCAGCATGGTCCTTGCTGGTTTGAGCGTATCAAGTTTTGCTGCAACCGCAGCTGCTGGCTTTTACGTTGAACAAGACGCTAAGACTCATGCTTGCATGGTCAGCGATAAAGTAGCAGATGGCAAAGCTATGATGGATGTTGGTACAAAAGTTTACGCCAGCAAAGCCAATGCTGAACAAGCCATGGCCAATTTGAAAGTCTGCGCAGCGGCAATGGCACCAGCTGCTAAACCAGCCGCAGCGGCAACTGCTGCTAAGCCAGCAACTGCTCCTGCTAAGCCTGCTGCTGCAGCTGTGAAGCCTGCGGCTATGGCAGCAGCTGGTTTTTATGTTGAGCAAGATGCCAAGACTCATAAATGCATGGTAGGCGACAAGGCCCCAGACGGCAAAGCCATGATGGATGTTGGCACAAAGGTTTACAAGACCAAGCCAAATGCTGAAATGGCCATGTCGATGTTGAAAGCCTGCAAATAAAAAATTGCATATACTCTAATTGGATTCGAGTGGGCGAAAGGCTTAATGTCTTTCGCCCTTTTTTATTGAGGTCATCTGGGTCATGCTGTGGTTGACAGCCAAATGCCCGCCCCCTAAGGAAGCGCCGTTGCCCTGATGGCGGAATTGGTAGACGCGCACGGTTCAGGTCCGTGTGCCGAAAGGCGTGGAGGTTCGAGTCCTCTTCAGGGCACCAAAT
>CAXTKN010000170.1:0-5579 GCA_964244805.1 uncultured Aestuariivirga sp. | reverse complement strand
TCGACCAAGTTCCAACGCATCGCCAAAACCATGGGCATTCCACGGGATAATCATTGATCAGTTTGTCCAACCATACACACACCTATCGTCATCCCAGCGAAAGCTGGGATCCCGCTTTTTTGAACATAATCGCCTGACCTAAAGCTGGACCCCAGCCTTCAATGGGGTGACGGATTGGAGGGCTTAATAAGAATAGGACACAGCCCATGCTTGAACTGAAAAACAAAAACCTGCATGCGATATTCAATAAGAATGGAGCACGCCTCATCTCACTCATCATTGACGGCGTTGACGTGGTTTTCGGCAACCCGGTTGATATGGACATTGCATCAGCTGATGCATCGGCTGGTTCTGTCGTGGGGCGTTATGCCGGGCGTATTACCAAGGCACAATATGAGTTGGACGGCCATATGGTAAAGCTTGTTCCTAACCGCGGAGACTTTCAACTTCATGGCGGGCCGCATAATTTTGGCAATCAAGATTGGGCATCATCTGTTGATGGCAATTCGATTATTTTCAATTTTCAATCGCCAGATGGAGATCAGGGTTTTCCTGGCGAAGTGCATGCGCAGGCGGTTTATACTCTAGAGAGCGACCGCCTCACATTAGCGATCACGGCAACAACGACAAAGCCCACGGCAATCAATCTTACCAATCATGCCTATTGGAACATGGCCGGTAATGGTGCAGGGCAGAATTCAATTTTTGCCCAAGAGTTGCAGATCAACGCTGCGCATTATTTGCCCTTGAGCGATGTGCTTTTGCCTTCAGGCGAAATTCGCAAAGTTGAAGGTTCACGGTTTGATTTCCGCGCCCTTCGTAAGATCAATGAGGCCTATGATAATTGCTATTGCTTGGATGGCATGCGCGGAGAGAAGAAACATGGGCTGGTTTTGCGCGACCCAGTATCTGGTCGTAAACTCGATGTTTGGACAACAGAAGCTGCAATCCAAATGTATACGGCGATCCATTGGGATGGCACGGTGCGCTCGAACCATGGAAAGATGTTAAATCACCAAGCGCTGGCAATCGAACCCCAGAATTATCCTGATGCGCCGAACCATAAAAATTTTCCGTCTTGTATTTTAAGGCCAGGCGAAATTTACCGCAATGAAATGGAGTGGCGGTTTAGTTGATCTTATCCCTCCCCCTTGTGGGGAGGGTCCGCCACTTGGCGGGGGTGGGGGCAGCCTGCAAGCAAAGCCCCCTCCGGCGCGATGCGCCACCTCCCCCGAAATGGGGGAGGATGAAACATTACAAGAAATTATACGGGTCGACGTCGATCTCCAATTTCAAACTGCCTTTCGTTTTGACGTCCTTCAACCATTCGCGCAAAAAACCTTGAATATTTACATCGCGTTTGGCCTTGACCAATAGTCGCCATCTTGTGCGGCCACGCACCATGGCTATTGGGGCGGGAGCTGGGCCGAGCACAGTGATGCCTTCGGCCATTGGCGCATTGTTGGCGATGAAGCGTGCGAAGCGTTCGGTTTCGGATGCGTCCATTCCTGATATGATGAGCGCCGCCAATCTGCCATGCGGGGGCAGGCCTGCATTTTCACGGATGATTTTTTCGGTATTGAGATAGGCGTCACGGTCACCTTTTAGAAGTGCTTGCATCAGTGGATGCTGCGGCACGTAGGTTTGCACCATGGCCTTGCCGGGTTTGGCACCTCGGCCTGCGCGACCAGCCACTTGCGCCAGCAATGCCCAAGTGCGTTCTCCCGCTCTGGGGTCTGATGATTCAAGTGCAAGATCAGCGTCAACCACACCCACTAAAGTAAGATGTGGGAAGTGATGACCTTTGGCCACGAGCTGTGTGCCGATGACGAGGTTGACAGTTCCATCTCCAACCTCGCGCAATGTATCTCGCAAAATTTGACCGCGGGAAAGATCGCTTGAAAGAATGGCAATGCGGGCATCGGGGAAGCGTTTCACCGCTTCCTCTGCAAGTCGTTCAATGCCTGGGCCGACTGGTACCATGTCGCCTTCGGTTTCACATTCAGGGCAGGCTTTCGGCACGGGTTCTTTATGGCCGCAATGATGGCACATGAGGATTTTTTTGAAGCGATGCTCCACCATGGCTGCCGCGCAATCAGGGCAATGCAAACGGTGGCCGCAGGTTCGGCAAAGTGTGAGCGGCGCAAATCCGCGACGGTTTAAAAATAGGAGGGCTTGATCGCCGTCGGCCAGCGTCTTTGTAACTGCATCAGCCAGCGGCGTTGAAAGCCACGCGCCTGCATCCAGTTTCTCACGCGTCATATCAATGCGTGTGGTTTCTGGAAGTTCTGGCCGGCCGTGACGGTCCTTCAGTTTGACGACGCCGTAGCGCTCACGGTCGACGTTCACGAGTGATTCTAAGCTCGGCGTGGCCGATGAAAGCACCACAGGAAATTTTCCGACCGCACCATAAAGCACAGCCATATCGCGCGCATGATAAGGAACGCCTTCGTCTTGTTTGTAAGCATTCTCATGCTCCTCATCGACCACGATCAAGCCGAGCTTGGCCCAAGGCAGAAATAGAGCTGATCGTGCGCCAACCACGATGCGGGCTTTGCCTTCGGCCACACCGCGCCACACACGTTCGCGTTCACGTGGCCGAACGTCTGAATGCCACTGGGCGGGTTCGCAGCCGAAACGGCTTTCAACTCTAGCCAAAAATTGTTGCGTCAAGGCGATTTCTGGTAGGAGTAATAAAACTTGCTTGCCCGCTGCCAAGCTTGCCGCCATGGCTTCAAAGTAAACTTCAGTTTTGCCGGAACCGGTCACGCCGTCCAGCAGAGTCACTTTATGCATGCGCGTGGCCACCATCTGGCGCAGGGCGGCGGCGGCTGTGGTTTGATCCTTGTTGAGGTGAAGCCCGCCTGCGTTGAGATCAGGTTCGGCGAAGGCGCGGTGGGTGGGCAAGGCTACTTCTTCGAGTGCGCCTGATTTGGCTAACGCTTTGACGACACTCACCCCGACGCCCGCCGCTTGAGCCAACTCTGCGCCCCGCATGGCAAAGCCTTGGGCCGCAACATCTAAAACACGTTGGCGTTGTGCAGTGAGTTTGGCTGGTTTTTCTGCACCAGCACGATAAGCGATGTTTTGCTTGGTTTCTTCAAAGGCGGAAGGCACGCGCAGCACCATGCGCAGCACATTGCCCGCAGGTTCGAGATAATATGCGCTTAACCAGTCCACAAATTTCCGGTGTGTCTCAGTCATGGGCGGAAAATCGAAACGGCGCGTCACTTCGCGCATTTTCATGTTGGTGGGAACGGATGGGCGCACCTCCCATACCACGCCGATCACGGCGCGTGGGCCCAATGGCACTTCCACATAATCGCCAGCCATTAGTACCATGCCTTCTGGCACCTTGTAGGAATAGGCCTGAGGCAGCGCCAGCGGCAAAAGCACGTCAGCTATGGCGGAATCGGTGGTCATATATCTGGATTAGACTTTGAACTGCTCGGCTTCCAGCCTTATATGGATGGACCATGCTCGACCGTCCAGCCAAACTTAAAAAAACCATTGCCGCCGAGACGCTTTATCTCGAGCCTGCCAAGCTGGCGGCGCGGCTTCGAGGAGAGCAGAATTTGACTCTGCTCGAAAGCGTGATGCGGCACGAGCATTTGGGCCGCTACTCGTTTTTGGCCTGCAACCCATCGCAGACATTGCGAGTTGAAAACGGTGTGTTTCAAAGCAAGCCAGCTTTAGAATTTTTGCGCCAGAATTTGGATGAAAACAAAACTGAGATGATTGAGGGCCTTCCCCCCTTTCAAGGCGGCTGGGCGGGTTACATTTCATATGAATTTGGCAAAAGTCTCGAAGTGCATTCGAAAATCGCTGAGTTTGAGGCCCTGTGCCCCGATCTAATTTTTCATCGCTATAACACCGTGATGGGCTTTGACCATTTGCAGCAACGCGCTTGGATTTTTGGGTGCGATCAAGCTGATATTGATCGGTTTGAAAAATTGATGACGCGTAAGCCGCGAGCACTTGGAGCTTCGACGATTGAGGGTTGGCAATCAAACTTCTCACGGGCCCAATATGAAAAGGCAGTTTCGCAAATTGTAGAATATATTTTAGCGGGTGATATTTTTCAGGCCAATCTCACGCAGTGTTTTTCAGCTGATATTCCATCCGGCTTTGATGCCTTCGCGCTGTTTCGAAAATTGCGTGATAAAAACCCATCCACCTTTGCAGCTTATCTCGATTATGGCGATGTGAAGATTGCTTCCAGCTCGCCAGAGCGCTTGATTAAAAGTGATGGCATGACGGTTGAAGCCAGGCCCATTAAGGGTACACGAAAGCGTGATGCTGATCCCTCGCGCGATGCTGAACTGATTGTCGAGTTGCAGGCCAGCCGGAAAGACCGCGCCGAAAATGTGATGATCGTTGATCTGTTGCGCAATGATATTTCCCGCATTGCTAAACCCGGTTCCGTTAAAGTGCCGGTGCTCTGTGGCCTCGAATCTTATGCCAATGTGCATCACTTGGTTTCGGTGGTGGAGGGGCAGCTACGCGAGCAGCTGGGCCAAGTTGATCTGTTGAGCGTGGTGTTTCCGGGCGGATCAATCACAGGTGCACCAAAAATTCGTGCCATGGAAATTATTGCGGAACTTGAGTGTCAAGCGCGCGGCGTTTATTGCGGCTCAATTGGCTATCTGGGCTTTAATGGTGCATGTGATTTCAATATCGCCATCCGCACTGCACTGTTTTCAAATGGCAAAGCCTATGTACAAGGCGGGGGTGGCATTACCGCGCGTTCTCAGCCAGATGCCGAATATGAAGAGAGCCTAACCAAAATCGCTCGGATCATGGAGGCTTTTGCGCCATGATTTTGATTGTTGATAATTATGATAGTTTTGTTTTCAACGTGGCGCGCTATTTTGAAGAGTTGGGAGCGCCGACAATCGTGGTGCGTAATGATGAAGTGCGCGAAGAAGATTTGAAAGCCAAGGCCATCGTGATTTCGCCGGGGCCGTGCGCGCCGCTACAAGCCGGTGCATCGATGAAGATTATGCGTGATTATTCGGGCAAAGTTCCCATCCTTGGTATCTGTTTAGGCCATCAGGTAATGGGTGAAGTATTTGGCGGCGTGGTGAAACGCGCAAGAAAGCCGATGCATGGCGATAGTTCCGAAATTGAGCATAATGGAACAGGCGTGTTCAAAAACCTGCCACAAAAATTTTCCGCCGGGCGCTACCACTCGCTGATTGTGGATCAGGTTGACGGCACTGTTCTTGATGTGACTGCGCGCAGCGATGATGGCGAGATCATGGGATTGAAACACAGGCAGCACCCCACATTTGGCGTGCAGTTTCACCCTGAATCGATTCTCACCGAACATGGCTATGACATGTTACGAAATTTTTTAGGGCATGTGGCATGAGTGTGGTTTGGTTTAATAGCGAATTTTTATACGATACATTGCCGCTTGATGCTGCTGATCGCGGATTGATGTTGGGTGATGGTTTGTTTGAAACCATTGCGGTTGCGGGCGGGCAAGCCATTTGGCTGGATGAACATATTGCGCGTTTGGTGGCTTCGGCTTCCAACTTGGGCATTATGGCTGATGAAGCTGATTTGCGCGTGTC
>CAXTKN010000169.1:0-5631 GCA_964244805.1 uncultured Aestuariivirga sp. | reverse complement strand
CTCTTGCAAGCCATCAGGGTCTACATCAGGAAGAAGTCCGGGCATTGGTGTCTCCGTAAAAGAATTCAACTATGCCTAAGAAATTGTTGTCGTCAATCCTCTTTGATCAATCCGCTGCGACAAGGGGATTGCGGAACGGCAAATTTCCCTCGATATTCCCATGTCATGAAAGCCTTTGAAGCCAAGCACTATTTGATGAGCGCTCAAATCCTTTGGGACCGTGTTGAAAACCGCGACGCCTATCCGTTCTCATTACCTGCCATTTCAAAAATCGAAGAGATTGAGTTCCACCCGGAAGTAACATTTTTCGTTGGTGAAAACGGTTCGGGGAAATCGACATTGATTGAAGCATTGGCAGTTGCGTGGGGTTTCAATGCGGAGGGTGGCTCAAAGAATTTTAACTTCAGAACTTTTGAATCGCATTCTGCGCTGGCAAATTTGATAAGACTGGCCAGAAGCGCCAAGAGAGCCAAAGATGGTTTTTTTCTGCGCGCCGAAAGCTATTTCAACGTTGCTACATCAATCGAAGAAATGGATGCGATACCCGCTCCTTGGAGTCCACCAGTCATAAATAGCTTCGGAGGCAAGTCGCTCCATAAACAATCTCACGGTGAATCGTTCTTCGCACTCATCGAAAATCGCTTCAAAGGTAACGGCCTTTATATCCTTGATGAACCGGAAGCGGCACTTTCACCCTCAAGGCAAATGTCGATGATTGTGCGTATGCATGATTTGATCAAGCTCAATTCCCAATTCATCATCGCAACCCATTCGCCAATCCTGATGGCCTATCCGGACGCTTGGATATATCAAGGCTCGCCACGCGGTTTAGAACGCGTGGCCTATGAAGACACCGAACATTACGAAATCACCCGCAACTTCCTCAATCGTCATAAAAGTATGGTGGCGCAATTATTGGGAGAGTGATGCAATTTCATTTGATCCAATCCGCTCCCCTTGCGGGAGTGGACAGTCATCCTCGGCTCGTACCGAGGATGACAGGTGAGGGGCTGGTTCAGCCAGTTAAAATTTAGAGTGTCTTCTATTTATGATTAAACCCCTTTTGAATAACACGTCATTCCCGCGAAAGCGGGAATCTCCGTTTTCCAATCGCAAAACACAGATGCCCGCCTTCGCGGGCATGACGATTTGAGAAAGCGGTCTAATCAAAACTGATCGTAATCTATGTAATTTTATTCTCTATCAATCCCACTCAAACTTTCCAACCACCACGGGCTTGGCTAGCATGAAGGCGTCGCATTCCAATTGTAGCGGCGAATAATCGGTTTCAGATTTCTTTGCTTTGAGTAGCTTTGCAAACTTCTTATAGATCATTTCATATTCTTCCATTGGCGCTTCCATGATCAGTTTGCCGTTCACATGGAGAACGGTGCCGCCCTTGCTCAACTTCATCTTCGTACCGTCAGCGGTCGCCAATTCAATATTCCAAATCTGTTCGCCACGTTGCCGCCAATCGAACGAGGCACTCATATCAACCGGCTTGCCATCGCCGCGCTTGAATTTGATATCAGCACCTATCGGTGTGCTCCAATTTTCGGGCACTTCGATGCGCGATGACTCGACATAGATTGGATCGGGCAAAATTTTGGTGACCACCGAAAGCGCATTAATCCCGGGGTCGAACACACCAAAGCCACCGGGCTCGGCGATCCAATTTTGGCCGGGGTGCCATTTGTTTACGTCTTCTTTCCAAGTTATGCGCATGAAATTAACGTGTTTGCCTTTGAGGCGTTTCTTAGCTTCATCGACGGATTTATTATAGCGCGAATGCCAAGTGGCATAGAGCACGCGCTTCTTCTTTTTTGCATAGTCGATCATCGAAACCATTTCGCCAATAGTTGGCGTGGGTGGCTTCTCGATCAGCACATTATATCCCGCATCCAAAGCCTCCCGCGCCATAGCCAAGCGCACGGAAGGCGGAGTGCATAGAGCTACGGCATCAATTTTTATTTTCGATTTGATCAGGCCCGCAAGTGAGTCAAAGCACGGCACATAATCCAAAGTAGCGTGGCGGCTGACGCCAGCCACCAGTTGGAAGTTTTTGTTCTTGGCGATGCAGGGCAAGTGTTGATCTATAGCAATCTTGCCAATACCGACAACGGCAATTTTAAATACCATGTGTTCCTCTCAACTCAGTGCGCGGTTAAGCGACCCCAAAAAACCATCTACTTCTGATGCTGTATTATAATGCGCCAAGCCAACGCGAAGAACGCCGCCTTTGTCCATCAGGCCCATTTTCTTGATCGGCTCTAAAGCATAGTTGTGTCCCGACCACACAAACATATTGTCGCCTGCAAAATGTTTTGACAATTTTTCAGGGTGAACACCGTCAACTGTAAACGATACCGTGGGCACGCGGCGATGCATGGCATTGGCGGAGGTGACTCCTCGAATGGTGAGGCCTTTCACTTTGCGCAGGCCATCGATCAAACGCAAGGTAATGCCTTTTTCATATTCGGCCAAATTGCCCCAAGCCGAATTGAGTTTCGCGGCGCGTGTTTTACCAGTGCCAAATTGTTCGAGATATTCTATGGCCCCCAAACACCCGGCCATGCCTTCATGGCTCAAAGTTCCGGTTTCAAATTTATGTGGCAGCTCATTTCCGACGGCGCGGACTTTATAGCCAAAAGTTTCGAGCAGCAATTCTTTGCGACCCCAAAGAATACCCATGTGAGGGCCGAACCACTTATAGGCCGAGGATACGACAAAATCTGCGTTCAGCGTTTGCACATCAATCGCATAATGCGGCGCGTATTGGACAGCATCGAGATATACAAGTGCGCCAGCGGCTTTGGCCTCTTTGGCAAACTGGTCAACGTCGTGAACTGTGCCGGTGCAATTGGAAGCCATACCCATGGCCAGCAGTTTGGTTTTGGAACTCAAAACTTTGGTGAGAGCATCAGCGGCAAATTCATATGTCTCGGTATCAAATTCCATCCAGCGCACGACCAGCCCCAAATCATCGGCGAGCAGTAACCAAGGTGCAACATTGGCATCGTGGTCCATACGGCTGAGCACAATTTCATCGCCCTTATTGAAGCGCTTGCCGAGGCAGCGCGACATGTGGAGGGTCAATGTGGTCATGTTTTGGCCAAAGATGATTTCCTCAACCGAGGCGGCATTGTAAAAATCGGCGCAGGCTTGATGGGCTTCGTCCACCATGGCTGAAGCGTCCATTGTGGTTTTGAAATAGCCACCTAAATTTGCGTTATGGTGAATTAAAGTATCAACTGTTCGGTCGATGACCTGTTGTGGAACTTGCGTTCCGGCGGGGTTATCGAAATAAACCCGCGAATTTCCGGCATCTTTTAAGATAAGCGAGGGAAACTGGGCTCTGGCGGCCTCTACATCAAACTTATTCTGCAATTTGGATTCTCCGATTGAGATATCATTAGCGGGCTTAAAGCCTTGTCTCAACAGTCGGTTTCAGGCAAGTGCATGTCGTGCAAGTGCGGAGTTTTTTAACCAAGCGCTTGTATCTTTAGACACCAAGCAGAAATTTGGAGTGCTGTGATGAGCGACGAAGGCGAACTTGATCTGAATTCCCTCAACGACGAGGAACTGGTTCAGCAAATCCACGACGATCTTTATGATGGCCTCAAAGAAGAGGTGGAGCAGGGGGTAAACATTCTCCTCGCCCGGAATTGGACTCCGTACAAAACTTTGACCGAAGGCTTGGTTGAAGGCATGCGCATTGTTGGTATCGATTTCCGCGATGGCATTTTGTTTGTGCCTGAAGTTTTGCTCGCTGCAAATTCCATGAAAGCTGGCATGGCCATTTTGCGTCCATTGCTGATTGCCACCGGTGCGCCTCGATTAGGCAAGATGGTGATTGGCACAGTGAAGGGCGATATTCACGATATTGGTAAAAATCTGGTCGGCATGATGATGGAAGGTGCGGGCTTTGAGGTGATCAACCTTGGCATTAACAATCCGGTTGAAAATTATTTGAAAGCCATCGACGAACATCAGCCCGACATCATCGGCATGTCAGCTTTGTTGACGACAACTATGCCGTATATGAAAGTCGTAATCGATACGATGAAGGAAAAAGGTATTCGTGATGATTATATCGTTCTGGTCGGTGGCGCACCATTGAACGAAGAGTTTGCCAAAGCTGTAGGCGCTGATGCTTATTGCCGTGATGCGGCAGTGGCTGTTGAAACAGCAAAGAGCTTTATGGCCAGAAAGCACAATCAGCTTCAGGCATAATTCGATTTCGAATATGGAAGTTTTTGAGCGACCTTCGGGTCGCTCTTTTTTTATTTCAGTGCGTTAGCGAGTTTGTTTGCGTCGTATAGTAAGCCATCAGTTATGAACGGCATAGCAATCAGCAAGCCGGTCGCCATAAGTGCTGCGATCAAGCCGTATTCGATTGCTGTTGCTCCGCAATCATTTTTTAGAAAAGCCAGCATTCGTAGTCTCCTCAGTCCGCTTTATCCGCAGCGTCAATTAGGTCAGTGTTATGGAAGGCATTGTATCGCTCAGTACTTAACGGTCTCTGAACTCACAACCGAAGATTAGAAACGACACTGCTCTGGCTTCAAAAGGGTTCGACGTTAGTTAACAAAAGTCTAAGCGAATTTTTGATTAATAAAAAAGGCACCGCAGAGCGATGCCTTTTCCATTTTTAAAGTAGCATGTTTTGCGGAAGAGCAAAACCGCCACAACATCAATTACTTCAATGCAGCGCCGATGTTGTTGAACTTTGTTACCAAAGCAGCAGTGATGTATGGCATTGCTGTGAGCAAGCAAACAGCCATAGCAGCGGCAATCAGACCGTATTCGATTGCAGTTGCGCCTGATTCGTCTTTAATGAACTTCTTCATGATATAACTCTCCAATTTATGTTTACAGCACCTATCCCCAGTCCTTGCAGTTGCTTGGTTGCCAGTGGATATGAATGCAAACTACGCGACACCTATTAACGCCAGTTAAAATCGGTCTGTCGAATTGTGCCTATATTTCAAATTTTGCAGAAGACGCGAAAACGTGGTTAACATCTGACAAATGGAAATGTGCAGATGACAACGCTCGATCTTGGCCCTTCAGATCATTATGCTCAGCACACGGACGATGCGCGCGTGCTGCTTTTGGCCTGTGGCGCGCTGGCCCGTGAGATTGTTGATTTGATCGAAATCAGCAATTGGCAAGCCTTCGATATTCAGTGCTTGCCCGCCAAGTGGCACAACACGCCGCAATTCATTGTGCCTGCTTTGCGCGAGAAAATTCAAAGCAACAAAGCCAACTATAAATCGATCTTCGTGCTTTATGGCGATTGCGGCACGGGTGGCTTGCTCGACGCGATGTTGGCCGAGGAGGGTGTAGAGCGCATCGGTGGCCCGCATTGCTATGCCTTCTATACCGGCAATGAACTTTTCGCGGCGCGCGCTGATGCGGATATGACGAGCTTCTATCTGACGGATTATCTTGCGAGACATTTCGATAAACTGATGTGGCAGGGGATGGGGTTAGACAGGCATCCCGAATTGCTGAGCGATTATTTTGGAAATTATACAAAGCTGATTTATTTGGCACAAACTCAGGATGAAGGTTTGAAACGCCAAGCGGAATTGGCGGCGGTGAAACTGGGGCTGGAATATGAATACC